>CAJQMY010000010.1 GCA_905479565.1 uncultured Candidatus Nitrosopumilus sp. | reverse complement strand
GCAGCAGATGCCCAAGCCGCAGCAGATGCCCAAGCCGCAGCAGATGCCCAAGCCGCAGCAGATGCCCAAGCCGCAGCAGATGCCCAAGCCGCAGATAATACTTTACCAACACAGTGTGGCCCTGGAACAATTCTGCAAGATGGAGCATGCATATTAGATGAAAGATGTGGCCCTGGAACAATTCTACAAGATGGATTATGCGTACTTGATCCAACATCCTCACCATCAAGTTCTGGTGGAAAGGGAATGGGTAAAGAATCGCTAATGGGTTTTGTTATAGCATTTTTAGGTGCTGGAATTGTTGCAGTTGTTTTTGGAATAATTGCTAAGAGTCAGAAAAGTGGTTAATCGCAAGTCAAATCTTCGGCATTCATCATTCTATCAAAATCGAATCCTGACATTTGAGTTGTAGATGAATATGGAATTATCCCTAAAATTGGCATATCTGCATGCACAATTACTATGAACTGATTTGGATCTAGTCTAATGTCTCCTCCATCAAATTCAAAATCTAACGCCATGAAGGTGTGCTGAGCTGCAGATAATTTTTCTGAATAAAATATCCCTTCTTGCACTGTTGATGACATTGGATTTATTGTAGATGGATTTATTGAAAATGAACCCAAATAATTTTCTTCATAATATGAAGCGATTTCTAATTTTTCAAAACTTGTCCAAAATGGCATTGAATTACATAGTTCCATTTCTCCATGATTGGACATTGTAAAAAAACTAAATTTCCCTGGATTGTCCCATTTGTATTCTAGATTCTGCATGCCGATTATACTTAACCCTGAATGTGCAAATGGTAAAATGATTACAATAATTGCAATAATTGTTATGATTGAATGTTTATTCATATTCCTTTTTCCATCATTACTGGAAACCCGATGATGTTTCTTTCAAGCAAATTGTTCATTGCATTTGAAAAATCATCATCTGATATTGCTCCCTCCAACCACCAATAACCGATATTTTTTATCCATTCTGGAATTTCTACATCGTATACGTTGTTTTCGTTTATCTCAAATGGGATATTCACTAATTTTGTATCCACGTATTTTTGAAATGCGTCCAATAGAAATCCGTCAGAAATATTTCCTGAAAGCCAGTTTGCCATTATTGGTTTGATTAACTCTGGAATACAAATAGAGTCAGATTCTATTAATTCAAATTCTGCAGTTGTCTTTGCTCCTGAATATTCTATGTTGATAAAGTATTTTCCTAATGGGAATATCTCTGCTTCAAATGGAATTAATGAGGGAATTGGATTTTGTAATTCTGTAATTTCTATTGGAATTGCACTACTGCCTTTTCCTGATTCATCACTGATGTGAATTATTGCTAGATCCCCCGTTACTTCAGAAACTTCAATTGTGTAGAATAATTTTTCACAATAGTTGTAAGTGGTTTGCTCCATAATTACTGAAATTGACGGTTCTGCATGAACTAGGGATAAAAAAGGTATGATTCCAATGATGAATAATGTTGATGTTTTAACTATCATCTTTTTTAAAATTTACCTCGTTCAATAAAAATCTCAAAGTAATGTTGAGGAATCTTTTTTAATAACTTTGGACTAGTTTGTTCATCGAGTTTTCTGCGGAAGCAATATCTTTGAGTGTGTGGCTTGCGAAACCCCACTCAAGATAATTTTTATTAGTTAGAGTTGCTTAGGTGTGCTTTTCGATTTACAGTTATTAAAGGGGATTTTTCTAATTTTGATATGCCTAGTTATCAAGACCAAACGTGGATCAGACTATGGAAAGAAAATTCGCCTGAAATACGTGAACGCGTAGTTAGGTGGCGTAAACAAAATGCAGTCACACGTATTGATAAACCCAGTAGATTACAAAGGGCTAGGAGATTAGGATACAAAGCAAAGCAAGGTATCATTGTTGTTAGAATGAGGGTTGGTACTGGTGGCATGAGAAAACAAAGACCTACTGGTGGTAGAAGACCAAAACATTTGGGTGTTACACGAATCAAAGCAGATGATGATATGAGAACTGTTGCAAATAGAAGAGTTCTTCAAAGATATCCTAACATGAAATTTTTAGGATCTTATTTTATCTATAAAGACGGAAAGCATCACTGGTTTGAAGTAATTTTAGCAGATCTTGATCATCCTAGGATTGCTCAGGATAAAGAAATTACCAAAAGAATTCCTAAAACCGCATAAATTGAAAGTATTATTTGCGTTATCTATCGCATTACTTTTCATCGTAATTCCTGTTTATGGTAGTTCACTATCTGATACAACAGGATTAGTAAATAGATTGGATGTTCAAACAGGCGGTCATGCATTTGAAGTAAAAACCACTTCAAATTTTGATATATCTACTTTTGAATTTGATAAAGATGATAAAAAATTAACTCTTTACATATCCAGTGGATTGGAAAATAATCTGGGCGAAGTGATTCTTCCTCGAAATCTTTTGGGAGGAAATCTCACATTCTATCTTAATGGTCAAGAGTATGTTCCCCATGTACAAACAAACGAAAACATTTCTTTTGTAACCCTAAATTTTACCGGAATTGGAGATAATACGTTAGATATTATTGGAACTGCTTATCTTTCTGGCTTAACTGAAATATCTGAATTTGATTCACCTTCTCCAAATATTTCCCCTTCGCGTTTTGCAAATTTAGATGAAGAATCTATCTACATCATCATGGTTCTCTTGATTATTGGCGTTGTCGGTGTGATAATTTTTAAAATTAAAAGAAGAAAATAAAAGGCACAATTTTTTCACAATTATGGATATTATGGATAATGCGAAAATTGCTCTTGTAAGTGGATTTGTAATGGTTGTGTTATTGTCTGTAGCCTTGGTTTTGATAAGATAATCTAATTTTCGTTGAGTAATTTTTGAATCATGGCATCCACATGACCTGATTGTCCAAATGACACATCTCTAAGAATTCCTTTTCTGTCTACAATTATCATGGATGGTGTGCCTTGTAGGGAAAATTTTTCGAATGTTTCAGCTGAGTATTCTTTTGATTTCATATGTCTTTTCACTTTTTCGATGATCTGATTTTTGTATTCATCCGGTTGGGAGTCAAATTCCGGAATTTGAGGATAGATAAACTCCATAATTTTCTCTTGACTTATTTCGCCTGCAGTTTTAGTCAAGTTATCCATTCCTAATGGAAACGGAATTTTATATGATAGCTTGTTCCCATCTTTTAATTGACCGTATGATGAGAGTGCATCTTTGGTTTCGCCAATCACTTCGCCTGTTTCTGCAAGCATTTTTAAATTATCTAGTGTGTTCTTGTCAAAATCTTCAAAAGCTGTAGCTAGACCCAAAACTCGTACTCCTTCATCTTTGTATTTGTTATAGATATTGATTGCTTCAGGGATTGCATTCATGAAACATCCTGGACAATTCACTTGAAAAACTTCTAACAATACAATGTGATCTTTTTCTTGATCAAAATTTGTTGGGGCTCCTTGGATCCATTCAGAAACTCCAAAATTTGGTGCTTTCTCACCTATTTTTACACTCATAGACCATTATCTGATTTTTTCCATTAAATACATATCTCAACAGATTTGTGATTTTTCTTAAGTAACCTAATATAGGACACAAAAATTTTTAAAATAAAATGCAGGTAATCACTGAAGATAGAATGGCACTTTTTGCAGAGATGGAATCAAAATATGAACAAAAGGATATCGGATATTTTGTTTCTCTTTTAGAACATCCAGATTATGTTGTCAGAACAAGAGTTGCATGCATTTTAGTTGATTTTGGAGGGGAGGATAAAGTTCCTCATATTGCTAAAGTTTTAAAAAATGATGAAAATGAACTAGTTCGACATGAGGCAGCATTTGCTTTAGGCCAAATGTCTTACTCCAGTGCTATTCCTCCATTGACTGATGCGACTCTTAATGATCCAAGTATGTTTGTACGTCATGAAGCTGCCATAGCTTTGGGTGTTGTCGGTTCTAGAGAAGCAAAAGAGTCTCTTCAAAAGGCTCTAAATGATCCTGAAAAACCAGTCGTTGAGTCGGCAGTTGTTGCATTATCTAATATTGAATTTATGGAAAAGTTAAGTAAGAACGAGAAGTTTGCAAAGTTAACAGGTGGATGAGATGAATTTTTCTTATGGAATAATTGGTATTGTAGGTATTCTTGCAGCAATCTCTATTGGATTCATCGTAATGGATCCTACTGATGTCATTGAATCCCGAGATGTTGTTGAAGAAAATTTAGTTGCATGTACAATGCAATGGAATCCGATGTGTGGGGTTGATGGTGAAACTTATGGAAATATGTGTATGTTGAATGCATCTGATGTGAAATTAAACTATCCAGGTGAATGTGCTGTTGCTGAGCCAACACCTGAGCCAACACCTGAGCCAACACCTGAGCCAACACCTGAGCCAACACCTGAGCCAACACCTGAGCCAACACCTGAGCCAACACCTGAGCCAGAATCATTATCTTTAACTGCTATTGTTTCAATACCTCCAGGATCTGCACTTCCGGGATGTGAAGATACAAATGAATGCTATTTGCCTTATGAAATCAATGTTGCAATAGGTACAACTGTTTCTTGGAGCAATGATGATTCGGCTACACATACGGTAACTAGTGGAACCGTTACTGCAGGAATGACTGATGTATTTGATTCTAGTCTATTCATGGCTGGAGATGTTTACAAATTTACTTTTGACAAAGCAGGAACTTATGATTATTTCTGCGTGATTCATCCTTGGATGACTGGAATTGTTAATGTTGATTAGAGTGCTGTAACTTTACTTCCTTGTTCGTTTGATTCAAATCTGTAAATTTGCTCAACTGTAGAATCCTCAAAAATTTCTGCATCATGAGTGATAATTAGGAATTGCATTCTAGTTTCTGAATTTGATATGTCTGATAATTGTGATAACACTCTGACCAGGGATTTTTTCCGTTCGGCATCAAGATGAGTTGTTGGTTCATCCAAAATCATCAAATTGAGATTTGATGTTCCAAGAAGGCTGGCCATGCCCAATCGCAATGCAAGTGCAACGCTGATTTTCTCTCCGCCGCTCAGAGATTCTAATTCAAAAACCTCTCTTTTTGAATAACATGCTATTGAAATATCTCTTGTTTTCTCTGATAATCTAATACTTTGAATTTTAGTATTTAGTAATGTAAGATACTCTGATGCTTTAGCAGAAATTGTGTTTAACGCCCAAGATCTTAAGCTTGTGGCAACTGGTCCATCTCTACTGAAAATGTTTGTCTGAATCTCATTAAGATTCATGACGTATTCTTTCACAATCTTTAATTCTGCAACTGCTTTTTCAATCATGTTGATTTGTTCTTCCTCTTTTGAAATTTTTTCTGAAATCCCGCCGATCTGTTGATCTATTTGAGATAAACTCATTTCTTTTTCATTAATTGAAATTTTTAGATTGTTAAATTCTTGTTCATCAAAACCTGTAGTTTCCTCTTCTAGTTTTAAAATATTCTCAAAAATCATTCTTGCATGAGTATCTATTGTTGATATTTCGAGCAAACTTCCATTGGTTGTTGAAGGAATTTTTTGTTTTTTGACTTTGACGTCTTCCTGAATTTTCATCAATTCTTCTTTGTTGTTAATTGAATAAGCTCTGAGTGTTGCTTCCGCATCTCTTGCACTTTGTAATTTTGTTGAAAACTCTTTCTTTTTTTGACTGTACATACTCCTTTCTTTCTCTCTTGAAATGACTTGGTTTTTAATCTCTGTGATTTCTTGACGAAGGTGTTCCTCTTGAAACAGTGGATTTAATTTTTCTACGTTTGAATCGCATACTGGGCATTTGTTGTTTTTTAATTGAAGTTTTGATGCAAGTGATAATTTTTCCTTCAATGACGTTGTCTGATTTGTCATTTCTTGAATTTTTTTGAGTGTCTCATCAATGGCTTCCTCGACTTTCAAAATTTTAGATTCCAAGTCTATTTTTAACATTGCATCCTCAAAGCACTTTTCACAATCGTGAATTTTACGCTCATTTTCATTGATTTCGTGCTGGATTTCGTGAATTGCTTCTTTTGCGTATGCCCGTAACTCTTTTTTTCTTGATTCTAATTGATTGATTTTATCAATTTTTGGTGTTTCTGTTTCAACTTTTGTTCTCAATTCATCTACTTCTTTTTTTAATTGTTCTTGTTTTAATTTCAAATTCTTTTTTTTTGGTTTTGATTCTTTAATTTCTTCTTGATATGTTTTTAAATCTCTCAATAAAATTTCAATATGTGTATCATCATATCCTATGCTGTTTCTAATTTTTTCTCGAAATTCCTTGCTAACTGTTTTCATTGATTCTGACGCAACATCAAGCTTGTCAATACTTATGATTGCATTTAGCAATTCCTTGAATTCTTTTGGTTTAGCATTAATGATTGCATTTAATTCCCCTTGCTGAACAATTGAAGCAATTTTTAATTTTTCAAAATCTAAACCAATGACTTTTTCTACTTCATGTGTCATTGATTCTCCGAATTGTTTTCTTTCGCCTGCCGCAATTTCAATCCGTTCATTATTTACCACTTCTGCAAATGTAGCAGCTAGAGCTCCTTTACTGTCAATTTTCCTTACTGCTTCAAATTGTTTATCGTTTATGGTGAAACTAATTTTTGCGAATCCTTGATTTGTTCCTCGTTTTATTAATCCTTTATTTGATTTTCTTGTGTGTTGACCAAACAATGCAAATGTAATGGCATCTATGATGCTTGATTTCCCTGCGCCGTTGTCTCCTACAAAAACGGTAACTCCATTTTCAAATTCTAATTTTGTGTTTGAATGAGCTAAAAAATCCCCTAATTCTATCGATGTAATCAATCCCTATTCCTCTTTTTGAATTTCTCAAAATTCTCAAAAATTAACTGTGATGCCTCTTTAGTTTCACCTGTCATTAATATGGGAAGTAGTTCTTTTATTGCAAATTTTGCTGATTGTTCAGAACCTAGGGCATCTACGGACAATCTGTACATTTCATCATCGATGACGTTTGGTCTATCTAAAAATACTGACGAGTCAGAAACCTGTTTTGTGCTGATTCTCCAAAAACATTTCAAAACCAATGAATTTAGTCTGGCTATTTGTGCCTGAATATGGTCTGTTTCTATGTTTTCACCTTGAATTCTTACCTCAACGATTGGTTTTTTCCCTTCAGTTACTATCTTTTTAGAAATTTCTTCTATGGTTTTTACTAAATCGTGATATTCTGTTTTAAATGAAATTTGGGGTCTTGCATCTAATTCAATCCAATTGGGAATGGCATCTTTTCCTGATATGTCTACTTCTAAGAACCCTTTTTTTGTTTCGTTAATCCCTTCACTGGTTGTTAATTCTATGGAACCTGGATATGCCACTGGTCCACTTAGGTGATTGAATTGTTTGACATCTTTGTCGTGAAGATGTCCCATTGCATAGTATGTGAAGTTTTTTGGTAAGTCTGTTGATTGCAATTCTCCTGCAAACTTGTTGAACTCTGTAATGCCTTGATGTAGAAGTAGAATTTTATGTCTTGGGTGATCTTTCACTCTGTTGTCTATTGCGGTAAATTTTTCTTCATATTGTGAAATTTCTGCTTTTCTTATTTTATCAAATCCTGCTAGAATCACTCCTTTGTATTCTATGGGGCTTCCTTGACCGATATATTTCGAAAATTTTAAATTGTGATAAATATATGGAATTGGAGTTGACCTAATTCTACTAATATCGTGCTCTCCTAAAATAAAAAACGAATCAATGTTATTTTGTTTTAATCTTTTTAATCCATTTGCCATTTGTATGATGGCAGTTCCATTTGGATTTGGAACATGAAAAATATCTCCTGCAAAAATTACAAAATCTACATGATCTTTAATTGATGTATCTATTGCTTGATTAAATACATCATACACATCTTGTGCACGTTCTTCTGAACCATACTGTACTAATCCCAAATGCATATCTGAAATATGTGAAAATAACATTAGTCTAATAGTAACTCTTTCTGTACCAACCCTTGAGTTGCTTCTACTGCAATCTCATTCATTTTCTCTGTCTTTGCCCATGCCTTGATTGCACTTTGATCTGCTCCCATCATCTTCTCTTTTACTTCTTCAACATGAACTAATGATGGAAGATTTGTCCATTGTCCCACAAGAACTGCATCTCCGACGTTTAGTGATGTTAATTGAGCAATTAATTCCCGACTAGTTGACTCTGTCGCAGATGCAATTTGTCGCTGATCATCCTCTTGAATGATCTTCATTATTGCAAATGAGCCCATCTGACTGAGCACATTTAGATCAACACTGCGTGGTCGCTGAGAAACCACTCCGAGCCCTAATCCGAACTTTCTACCTTCCCTGGCAATTTTAGCAGCCCAATATTTCGCACTGGTGTCGTGGTCTTTTGGAATAAATACATGTGCCTCTTCAATGATTACAAAAATTGGTGAATTAAATTTGAAATTCCTTTCTCTTTTAGTTTTTCTGTGTTTTGCAATGCTTGCATCTTTTCTATCTTTGAGTAGTTGTTGTAAGTAAAACGCAACTGCCACATTTGCTTGCTTTTCAGATAGTTCTGAAATGTTTAGAATATTTGTTCTGCCTTCTTTAATGAAACTAATTGGGTCTCCCATATCTGGATCCAAAATATCTTCAAATCTTCTTTGAGCATCTTCAATAATGTCTTGAACCCTATATGCAGACGTTCTAATTTCTTTTAATTTTTTATCTTCGGAATTTACTATGTAATCTACTTCACTTTCTAATTTGCTCCAAAATTCTTTTGATTCCTTTACGTGTTTTGTAAATGCCATTCTTAAAACACGCTGTTGAACATTTGCACCATCTCTAATTTCTAATACTTCTGATAACTGATCAGCATCTAATAATCTTGGGTTTATTTTTGCATCAACTACATTAATTCGTGGAATATTTAGACTTGTATAGTCATTATGATAATCAAAAATTATTACTGTCCCTTTTAATTTTGAAATTTGTTTTGTAATTAGTGACACTAAATTACTTTTACCCATACCCGTCATTGCAAGAATTCCTAAGTGTCTTGAAACAATCTTATCTAAATTCACTTTGGCATCAATTGATTTATTTCGCAAAAGATTTCCGATGCTTACCCATCCTTCTTTTTCCGGACTAAATATTTCTTCCAAGTCTTGTTTGCTTGGCAAAGTAATTTCCGTACCTGGAATTGGAGGAATTGCTGGTATAATTGACTGGCCTTTTCTTAAATTTTTTAAAAATCCTAAAATTCCGATATGGGCAGTGAATGTTTTGTCTCTTTTATTTATCTCAGCAATTTCAGTACTCTCTGAAGCTTCATCAAAATTTCTTACGTCTGTAAACGCTGCACTAGAAATTGAAGATCTTTCTACCAATCCTAAAATTTCTCCTTCATCTGAGCCAATTTTGATATATTCTCCTACTGATAGTGCTCTTGAAGTAATTGCCGTAACAATTGTAGGCTTTGATTCGCCTATTACAAAACCTAGACTCAACCAAGTACCTCCCGTGAACCTATTTCGTTACTTAATCCTAGCAAACTAACCATTTTTGCAAGTTCTTTATCGGATATTTTACAGTTATTGTGTGCAAGCTTTAGAGCATATGGATATCCTCCGACACTGGTTTTATGCAATTTATTCATAATTGACTTGACTTCATTTTCATTATGCTGATTTCCTAAAAATTCTAATTTAATTATTGGAGTGGAATCATTTAACCTTACAAATGTTGAAGAAATTATTTTATCTGCTCCATATTTTTTTTCTACAAAAATTTTACTGAATCCTGGTTTGTTTGTTACATGATTGTAATAGAAAATATCTCCTGCAAGAGAACCTAGATTTTCAAATTGCTTCTTTGTGTTTGACGTCTTTGCTATGAATATTACATTATCTTTTTTTTTCATTATTTTTACAATTGATGCGCCTAAATTTGCTTGTCTGGTCATCAATTGTGAATGTAGAGATCCATCCATCAAGACCATGTCTACATTGTCTACTGTTTTCTCACACGCTTCTATTTCCATTTTACTTGCAATACTTGAAATGTCATCAGCTGATCCTAATCCTGATTTATGTAGATCTACTAAAATTTCGCCATTTGATTTTACTGAAACAGCAGTAGTTGCCCATAGTTCAATGCCTTGAAATTTTGTATTATTGAAACTAGAATCAATCCCTGCGGTAACTACTTCTTTTTTTGTAGGCATGAATTCTATCCAATTATCACGTGCTTTTTGTAAAATCTGTTCAAATTTAGGGCCCTTTAGTATTGAGAGCATTTTGTCTCTATTGATGATTGCGTCTTTGTATACTGTATTAAGCACAACAATACTTTGTAGGTTTGAATAAAATCTTTAGGTTATGCTAAACCTTGACAAAGTTGATCCATCAAACCTCTTATCCTATTCTACCTTTGAGGATGATTTTTTCATTTGTGTTGGATGGGGTGGATTTGTCGATATATCTAATTTCATATTTGTCTCCAATGTGGATTGTTTTCCCATCTAGTTGTCGAGGAATCTTTATCTGAACTTCAAAGTTATTTGAGTTTGGTCCAGTTTCTAAAAGATATGCTGAATTAGCGTCAAATTTTGGATTTGCTAAAGTGGTTCTAATTCCACCATCCCCTCTGTACTCTAATTCGCTTAGCGGGATTCTATCTACATTTTTTGAATCTCTATTTGCATCTGGTTCATAAATTCTAACTATAAAATCATGACCTATTCTGGAACCTCCTCCAAATGTTTGTACTTTTGCAAATGTCTTTGTAAGCGGAACTGATTTTAGAATAACTCTTTCTTCTCCAGAATGATCTGATTCATCCAAGTATTTTATCAATACGATGTCGTCTTGACTTAATGGTTTTCCATTTACTGTTTCAGGTAATTCTAGTCTAATGTAAAATTGACCCCTATTGGGCCCTGTCTCTATCATGTTTTCAGGACCTTCAATAGGAATCCCATTTACTGTAAATTCAAAAAGACCTTCAATAGGAATAACTTCAACCCCATTATGTGCAATATTCAAATCATGATCAGTGATATAGAAATTTACAATTGACATTGACGATGCAGGAACTGTTGTAATTTCTCTGTTCGTGGCTTGGAAAGATTTAATGTTATTATTCAAATCTGCAAATTTTATTGTAGACAATATCCCTATCTTTTCCATTTTTTCTGCAGTTTCTGGTTTTACACAAGCTGGGGAACCGTTTGTTCTGATTACTAGATCTAATCCACTTTTACAAAGAATGCTTTCAGATGATATTCCTTTATTCATTTGCTGTCTCGGTGATTCTATTTCTGCATTTACTGGAAGAATGAATGATATTGTTAGAAAAAATATCATTCCAAATAATATTTTATTTTGAAAAATCAACAATGTCTTAGAACTGTGTTATTTTAAATAGATTTAGTATCTATTCCACGTTAATTTATAGTTGTTTTATGGTAATTTCATAATTGTGGACTAGAGTTAATTAAGAGATAATATCTGACAAACTAGAATTAATTGTCTGGATTTACTTAGTATTAGATGCTTTACACATGTTTACTTCATCGCATTTCTAATACTGAAACATACTTAGTAAACTCAACAATGAAAAAATATGCTCAAAGTAAAATTATGCTTGGTAGCAAGATTACTTGTATCAAAGTTATACGAAATACTATAGGGCTAATCTTGCAGAACTAGATGGGAAGGGCTATAATTGCAAAACTGTAATCCCTTCTCTTTTAGAAGATGGGTGTGTAGATGTGAGATGAGATCCTGGTGAATCCCTCTGAGCCTTTTTTTCTAACCCTTTAGAGGATTTTGAATCTAAAAAACCAGATTTTGAGCCTGAAATTGACTCTGATTTTGATTTAGAAGAAGATTGTTTGTCTTGTGGAAAACAATACGATATTCATTCGCCTAGAGATATTGTTCAATGTAAATTAAACGAGTTAAGGAGTGAAATCCAAAAAGGATAAGACTGATCTCTTATTCAAATCGAATATTGTGTATTTTTTTAAAAAACCTAAACCGTAAAAGAATTATGGTTACATTTACTTCGAATAAAATCTTCTCAAGGACTCGAAAAAAATTTGCTTGTTATATCAGATGTAATTATAAGTCAAAGTTGTATTTTGAACCAAATTACATTATTTGAAAATGTACTACTGCTTAAAAAGGGATGTGGTAAAAGATACCTAAAGTAATTTTTTAGAAAAAAGAACTTATTGATAAACAAAAAGAATGGTTAAGGTTACGTAATAAAACTAATTGTAAAAATTAATGAAAGTTTTTTCATATTAATCTCTTAATGCTTTATTCTAAAAGAAAGAAAAAAATAAAACAAGTCTTATTATTCTATTTTTAACAATCCGTATACTGTCCGGTATTGTTCCCGGTATCCGGGCATTGTCTCGGAAAATTTACAATGTGTCCTAACCATGATTACTTGCAGATGCTGTCAAAAAATTGAGCAAATTCAAACTCACATACACTGATGGTATGACGATGGCCTGCAAAGACGCTTGTCTCCGATACAGGGCATAAAGACTTTCCAATGCGAGAAGATACAGCTCAGGACAAAAGAGATGTCATATTTGCAACATATTTCTAAAATGGAATGGAGCATTTTGTCCCTGTTGTGGATGTAGATTGAGAGTCAAACCCAGAAATAGGCATTGGAAGGCAAAACTGTCAGAAGAAGCAAAGAGATGCTAGAATTATGATTATTCCGAAATAACTTCTATTTTATTGCCAATCTGTCTCTGAAATCCTAGCGTGTACTAGCAATATTCCTCGGATCTCATCTTTGTCCGCATTAGTTGGTGTTTCGTGATAGTGTATGAAATACTGATTCAGACAAAAGTCATCGACTTTTCCCAAATGCCATTCGTATAGAAAGTCTTCTTCATTTTTACATCGCCATGTTTTTGAAAAGTTTGATTTTCTGTCTTCAGTTATTTTATCTAATGTTTTGGCAAGCTCTCCTTGCAACAACTGACGGAATTTCACATCCAAGGCCACTATGATCAATTCTGGTTTGGACTTACTAATAATTTAGATCATCATTCCATGATGTTGTAATGATCTAAATGATTGTGGATTTTTTTGTTTGTATGTTCTATAACGATTTATTTGACGTGCAGAGGAATTTGCGAGAGATACAAGGCAGACAGAAAAAGATACGACAAAGGCACTAAGAGGTGCACATCATGTGATGTGTATTTACTCACACAGGATTTGTCATGTCCGTGCTGCAATATCGCGCTTCGAGGAAAGAGAAAATCAAAATAACCGAAATAACATAGAAGGACTTTAATTTCATATGCTCTCAAAAAGGTATTGTGACTCTTATAATCACAAATTCAATTTGTCACTGTATCTGTCTGGATTAAATGAACAAACATTCTACTAATTCCACCTATTAGTTCCAAAACTAATATGATTTGTAGGGATAAATAAAATGCAAAATCAAAATGATACTGTCATTTATATTCAAACTTATTCTAAATGATTAGAATAAGTTTGAATAACGCACTGATGGTTTAAAAGTAAATTTTTTTTGTTGATATAATGAAAAAAACAAGTCTGATAATTTTCATGGCAGCAATCATGGTTGTTGGAGTACTTGGAACAAATTATGTTTCAGATGCTGATGCCCTAAAAAGCAAGAATGGTGCATCACCTAGTACTGACATCTGTGGATTAATGCTGTGTTCAGATTACCCAGGTGGAAAAGCAACATATCAAGATATCTGGTCTACTGCATTTAGAAGTTCTACAAGTCTCCCAGTTAGTAATCACTCCGATGATCATTCAGAGGAATATAGTACGAGTAAGATTATACCTTCTTCACACAATGCTGATCAAGACTTTTCAGCACAACTAGATGTTTTTATCCATAAATTCGAATTGGATAAAATCTCGTCTGATGAAGCGCTAGAGGGAATCAAGGAAGTTCATATGGCATATGTAGATGCTAGAATAGCAAGCGACATAATTGATGGAGTAGGAGACAAATTCAAACTTTACAACAAAGGAACTTTTGATGCAGCAACAGCAGTTGAAGCAATTCATCTTACAGCTGAACCACAAAATGTTGATCCTGAGTACCAAGGTGCGCTAGATGAGGTCATCCATAAATTCGAATTGGATAAAATCTCGTCTGATGAAGCGCTAGAGGGAATCAAGGAAGCACACTATGGTTTTGTTGACCTCTACATTACATCAAATCTAGTGGAGTCCATTGGTATCCAACTTAACATCTATGAATCAGGTAATGATTCTGCAAGTCACGTCTTAGAAGAAATTCATGAAGTGATCGAAGAAGAAGAATCTGCTATGGCAGCATTACTATTTGTAGATGATGAAGTAATGGTTAAAGAATTGCCTCCAAATACTGTAGATATGCCCGCAGGTGCAGGCGTTCCAGGATGTGAAACAAACAATATGTGTTATACACCAACACATCTAATGGTTAACCTGGGAACAACTGTGACATGGATTAATTCTGATGGTTCAATCCCTCATACTGTAACTGCAGGTTGGGTTGATGGTGAATCAATAGGTCTTGATTATCCGGGAGGAAATGGATTTGATAGTGACTTTATGTCTGGTGGTGCAGAGTTTAAACATACTTTTGAAACACCAGGAGAATATGATTACTATTGTCAATTACATCCATGGATGATAGGCAGTGTTATTGTCACATAGGAATTTTCCTTTCTTTTTATTTTTTGTACCTAAATTAAGGGATTTGAACTAATTTGGCAAGTAACCATGCTGTAATCACTGTACTTCAAAATATAATGAGTTGTGATCAGAAACGTTGTCTAGAAATTCCTGCAATGCAGTATTGGGTCTTGTTTTGTCTGATTTTGTCAAATGTTCTTTCCATCCAGAAACCCGAACATCAGAATTATCTTCACCTACTTTGTTAAACCGAATCTGATTGCTTGCAATAACGTGATCTAGTTGTCCAAAATACACCGTCTGCTTTTTGTTCCTAGTCCGAATTTTTGCCCATGTTTCTTCGTTGTCCTTTTCTACTATCTTCATTACACGATTACTTGCATTTTTTTTAAGATGGTTTATCTCGTCTTCAAACAAGATATCATTGTTTCTTGCTCTATAATCAAGGCCCATGGTATTAAGATCTCCTGTAATTATCATGTTGCCCTTGCCCTTGCCATTGCCTCCAGATACAGAATCAATCTTCTTCTTTAACTCAAAAGCCTGCTTTAGTTGGTCATCCCTCAATCCAAACCCGATGGGGTCTGGAAAGCTTTTGGTATGCAAAAACAGTAAAGAATAATTTTCATCATTTATGCGAAGTGTTGCTAGTGTTCCTGGTCTAAGTGTGGATATTTTTGATTTAAATTCAGTTCTTTGGGTGATAAATGCTGTAAACTTGTTTTTAATGCCAACAAGAATTTCTTGCACTTGAATTCCCTCTGTAATGAAAAACATGTGATTTGGAAATTCTTTCATCATAGTTGTAAAAACATCTTTTCCACGTACCTCATAAATTGCCATAACGTCTGGCCCTTCTGGTGGATCCTGCTTTTTTATATGCTCTACGATTTTTTTGACATTGTTACTATTATTTTTAGTTGAAAAATTCTTTACATTCCAAGATAAAACTGAAAACTTCTTTGCCAATTATTTGTTAATGTCAAAACTTTGATAAAAGCATTGTACATTACTTATATGACGATTTTACCCGATTGGGATTTTGAAATAATTATTCATAGATGCTATTCATTAAGTGATAATTAAATAATGCTAGAATTAGAAACGTCTAATTAGTTTGAACTATTACTTCTAATTCTATATAATGAGAACATGGAATTATTAGCTGCATCTAATTAGTTTCATCTAATTTTCATACTGTTTAAATTAAAAAAGAACATGGCGTACACAATGAGATTTGATTCTTGCAGAAAATGTGGATCTGAACTGGAAGTAGAAAAGAAATGTAAAATATGCAGAGATGTAAACCAGTTTTCTTGTCACATATGCAATTATGTCACTGACGAACAAATCCACGTAGCGTGTAGCCTTACGATTCTTGATCAGAATTTGGCAAAAGCAACTGTTGCATGATGTGGCCTGTTCTTCTGTTCCTCCTTTAAACTGCAATGGCAAGTGCAAGGAATCTGAGGTCAAAAAGCCACTTAGTGGAATAAGGTATGACATAGGTCAAAAAAGATGCCAGATATGTGATGCATGGGTCAAATATGAAGAGTTTGGCACCCTTGTTGTAATTGTCGCCTAAGACCCAAATCCAGGCTCATCAGGTGTATACATCTAATATGACGTGAACATAGCATGCATTAACTTTCATTTGATTAAATCGGTTAGAAAACGATACAATGCCGTCTTCCATTTTAGGGATAGAAATGGATGCAGATTAGTCTATCGTAGTATAGAAATTATTGCAACATAATTTTCTAATGGTGTGCATTTTGAAATTTATGATGGTTTCGTTGTTAAAAGATGACAATGAGATTTATGATGAATTATATTTATAATGTCATCGAAAAGTGTAATTTCTTCCATAGATAGTTTTGGATAGTCCACAATTAACAAATCAATTTTGTTTTCTTTAACATAATCAACTACCCAATGTGAAATATTGTCAGTCAATGCTAATTTTGTTTTAATGGGAATTCCTTGTTTCTGAGCAATCGCCTTCCAGTTTTCTAATTCTGCTTTAAGTTTTGTAATCTGATTTTGTGTTGTTTTTTTATCAGACTTTGTTTCAAAAAAATAAAACTTTGGTGGAGTTTTATACATACATTCTATCACAATCAGTTCTGAATCAAATTTTTTAGCCATTTCAAGACCAAGTTCAAAAGATTTCTTGGTATGGGTTGGAGTGATGATTGCAACAGCTACTTTACGAAATGTCATATTATTAGTTCATTACAATTGTAAATTAATACTATCCTATTTCCATCATTTTGGAGATAAAATGAGACATATGATTAGAGAATTAATAAAAATTGGATCTTAAGACTAACAACAATTAATTGTTTGGCGATAGTTCCAATTGAATTTAGTTTTAAAAATAGTATTTAGATCATACTGATCATTTCTACTATTCTCTTTTAACATGGATTTCTAAAATGAATGATGATTTCCTATGATAATTATCTACTAGTTTGCCATCGTCCAAGGATTGGGTATTTTGACCCAATCTTTCATTATTATAATCTACGTAGATTCACTTGTCAAATTGAGGATGATTGATTGGGATCGATTATATGTAATATGGAAAATAATGCTTAGTTTTTTTAGATTAATTAAGAGATATTTTCTAGTATGATTACTTGAAAAGAATAGGTCTGTTGGGATGTGGTGCAATGGGTACTCAAATTGCACTTGCAATTGATTCTGGAAAAATTCCTGCGACACTCACACACATTTTTGATGAATCCAAAGAGAAATCGGCATTGTTGGTTGAAAAACTTGTCAATAAACCTGAAATAGTTGAAAATTCCCATTTGTTGTCTTCAAACCCTGTTGACATTGTTGTTGAAGCTGCATCTCAAGATGCAGTTAGAGATGTTTCTTTGGGTATCTTACAAAACAAAAAAGATCTTATGATCATGAGTGTAGGTGCATTACTTGATGAATCTATTTATGATATTTTATCTGATGCTTGTAAGGATTTTAAAAAAACAATCTACCTTCCTTCAGGTGCTATTGCGGGACTAGATGGAATAAAATCAATCAAAGATGAACTTGAATCTTTATCAATTACAACAACAAAACACCCTCGTTCGTTAAAGGGTGCAAAGTTTTTTGAAACATCTGATATCAATTTAGATCAAATTGGCTCCTCCACTATTGTCTTTGATGGAATTGCAAAAGATGCCGTATCTTTATTTCCCGCAAACATCAATGTAGCCGCATTGCTTTCTTTGACGGGAATCGGAAGTGAAAAAACTGGTGTCAAAATAATTGCAGATCCTAGTACTGATAAAAATACACATCATATTGAAGCTAAAGGAACATTTGGAAAGATGACTTTTATAATTGAGAATTATCCTGATGCGGATAATCCTAAAACAAGTAGATTGGCGATTTTGTCAGCCATTGAGACATTGAAAAAATACTGTTTAAATCATATTCAGATTGGCACTTAACATGGCAATAATTGCCACATTTGCTGGTTTTTCAGAGAATTATGGACCATTTCCCATTCTTTAAATCACTTCTAATTTCACTTTGTACTGTTTATGCTTGTACAGCAATCCTCGGCACTCAAAGCAGAGATTCTGAGATTAAAGAAAGAAAAAGATGTGGTGATTTTAGCACATAATTATCAGATTCCTGATGTGCAAGATGTGGCTGATTTTACTGGTGATTCTTTAGGATTATCTCGAAAAGCTTCAACAGTTTCACAAAAAACAATTTTGTTTTGCGGTGTTAACTTTATGGCGGAAACTGCAGCAATTATCAGTCCTGAAAAAAAGGTTTTAATTCCTGATTTAGAAGCAGGATGTTCCTTATCTGATTCAATTACTGTAGATGAATTAAGAAATTGGAAGAAACAACATCCTAATGCGATTGCAGTTGGGTATGTTAACACTACTGCTGAAATTAAAGCTGAGCTTGATTATTGTTGCACTTCTTCGAATGCAGTAAATGTTGTTAAAGCAATTTCTGTAGACAAAGAGATTTTGTTCTTACCTGATATGTTCTTGGGGTCGTATGTTGCAAAAATGACTGGAAGAAAAAATATGTACATATGGGCAGGTGAATGCCATGTTCATGCAGGAATCACTCCTGAAGATGTGACTAAAAAATTAAACTCTCTGAATGATGCTGAATTTGTAATCCATCCTGAATGTGGTTGCACTACACCTATGATGTATGATGTTGCTGATGGAAGTTATGATACCAAAAAAGTTTCAATCCTTTCCACTGAAGGGATGCTAAATCATGTAAAAGAGTCAAAGGCAAAGAACTTTGTTGTTGCAACTGAAACTGGAATTTTATATAGAATGAAAAAAGATAATCCTGACAAAACATTCATTCCTGCATCAGAAAAAGCAGAATGTCAGTATATGAAAATGATTACTCTTGAAAAAGTATACAATGCATTGATAAATGAAAAAAATGTTATCACCGTTCCTAAAAAAATTGCAGATAAGGCTCGTTTGGCAATTGATAGAATGCTTGCAATTAGCTAAACTTATTTTATTATGACGGGACTATTTTCGCGAAATTCAAAAGATCTTCAAAAGAAAAAAAATAATCAAAAACTAAAAGAAATCAAAAATCTTGTTAAGGAAAAAAATATGCTAAATCTCTAAAATCAGGTACAGATTATTTACGAAAAGTACCCCACAATCACGATGTTTTATTTACTGTGGGTGGAATTTATTATTTGCAAAATAAACGCAAGACTGCAATTTCTTATTTTGAAAAATCTCTTGAAATTGGAACCTATGATATTGATGTTTTATTGTTAAAGGCATATTCTCATCAAAAATTGGGCGAAAATAAGCGCGCAATACAATGCTGTGAAAAAATTCAGGAAATTGATCCTAAAAACAAATCCGTATTTAATTTGTTAAAAGAATTAAATTAAATCTCCAAACTCATGTCGATTCCTTTGACAGAATTTGTGATGCTCCCTACTGAAATGATATCTACCTGAGTTTGACCATATTTTGAAATATTTTTAGATGTGATGCCGCCTGATGCTTCAAGTAATACTTTGTTCCTTAGTTTTGATTTTTTTAAAGTCTGAATTGTTTTTTTAATTTGGGTTGGGGTGAAGTTGTCTAACATGATTATGGTTGCCCCTTCTTTTGCTGCTAATACTGCATCGGGAGTATTTTCAACTTCGACTTCAAATTTTTTGTATTTTTCTTTTGTTTTTTTAATCAAAGACAGTAATGATTGGCTAATCGCAATGTGATTATCTTTAATCATGACCATTTCATCAAGTGTGAGCCTGTGTTTTTTACCACCTCCTATCTCTACTGCCTCTTTGTCAAAATATCTCAGACCTGGGGCTGTTTTTCTTGTTGCATACAATTTTGTTTTCTTTGGGATTTTTTTTATCAGATTATTTGTTTGAGTTGCAATTCCACTCATTCTTGTTAGAAGATTTAATGCCGTTCTTTCACAAGTTAGAATATTTCCCGCATCACCTGAAATAATCATTATGGCTTGATTTGGTTTTATTTTAGAGCCATCTTTTTTTAAAATTTTAGAACTACACCCCTTTAATTTGAAAATTTCTTTTGCATATGATGCTCCTGCAATAATGGCATTTTCTCTAGAGATAATTTTTACTGATATTTTTTTTCTAGGTAATAGATTACTAGTAATGTCTCCTTTACCAATATCCTCTGCAAGGAATTGTGATAATTGTTTTTTTGAATCGAATGTCAATATACTGATACACTGTTAATCTGATTTTAAAGATTTTATGTTACCTTGATTGCATATTTTCCTTTTGTAGTGATTTCTAAAGTTTTAGAGATTTCTGAATTTGTTGGATCAACTACTAGTACAACTCCATTCCAATCTGGTGTCAAGTCAGCTGACTTACAATTGGGGCACACTTTTAGAGTCGTTACATGTTTACACTTGCGACATGCCATCTCTCGTGCCATTCTAACTTGCCTCTACTTTTTCTTCCTTTGCTGGCTCTTCTTTGCCACCGCCGGCTTTCTTAATTTCTTCTACAATCCAGTCATCTGCCCCAAGGAATGGCTGTCTGCATGTAATTCCAATCTTGCCCATTGCAGCAGCTTTTCCTAATGACACTGCAGTAATTCTTGCACGAAGTGTGGACCCAACTTTTAATGTTCTGCCACTTTGATTTGCTAATATCATTCCAGATTTCACGTCACTCTTAAGATAATCATCCATTACTTGTGACAAGTGAAGTAATGCGTCAGTCGGACCAATTCTTACAAATGCTCCGAAATCTGTAATATCTACAATTTCACCTTGAACGATTTCTTGTAATTTTGGATAAAATGTTAATGCTTCAAATTCAACTTTGTGGAATGTTCCGCCATCACCTGCAATCATTTTTCCCATCTCGTCAACTTTGGCATCTAAAATCATAATGATATATCCTAAATCCGCATTGATCATACTTTCGTACTTTTCTTTGAGAATATTCACTCCTGCCTTTTTGAGTGTGGTTCCAAACAAGCTTGGAGGGATCCTGACAACATCAACTAAGGTAGATATAGAAAACAAATGTACAGTCTTTCTCGGATTTCAATTTATGAATGTTTAGGTGATTTTAGGCATAAATTCTCAAGGATTTTTTTATTTTTCAAATAAATGCCAATTCTTTTACAGTTTAACTTATGTTTAAATAATGTAGGATGACTTTTTGACGCAATGGTTGGTATCGATCAAGTTCTTGAAAAACTCAGCACTGTTATTGATCCTGATTTGAAAAAGGATATCGTATCAATGGGTATGATTAAGGATTTGGAATTAAATGATGGTAATCTAAAATTTACTTTAGAATTAACTACTCCCGCCTGTCCGTTCAATGTTGAGATTGAAGATGATGTGCGAAAGGCAATTGCAGATCTTTCTGATTTAAAAAATTTTGATATGAAAGTAACTGCCAAAGTGATGGAGGGACGTTCTCTTGATGATGATACTGGAATGGCAACTGTCAAAAACATTATCGGAGTTGCAAGTGGAAAAGGTGGCGTAGGAAAATCAACTGTCTCTTTGAATTTAGCTTTGGCGTTATCTGAATCAGGGGCAAAAGTTGGTTTGCTCGATGCTGATATCTATGGCCCTAGTATTCCATTGATGCTTGGAATGAAAGATGGATTTATGGAAGTAGAGGATAACAAACTTCAACCTGCAGAATCTAATGGATTAAAAGTTGTATCATTTGGTTTCTTTGCTGATCAATCAAATCAAGCAGCAATTTATCGGGGTCCAATCATTTCTGGAATCTTAAAACAATTTTTAGTTGATACAGCCTGGTCTGAATTAGATTATCTGATTGTAGATCTTCCTCCTGGTACTGGTGATATTCCATTAACCCTTGCACAAACAATCCCTATTACTGGGATACTTGTAGTTACAACCCCCCAAGACGTTGCAAGTCATGTTGCAGTTAAAGCAGTTTCAATGTTTGAAAAGTTAAACGTTCCAATCATTGGTGTTGTTGAAAATATGGCACATTTCATTTGTCCAAATTGTGATGACAAACATTACATTTTTGGTGAAGGCGGTGCAAAGAAAATTAGTGAACAATTCAACATGCCTTTCTTAGGTGAAATTCCATTAAACGCTGGAATTATGTCCGGTTCTGATTTAGGAAAACCTATCATGATTACAAATCCTGATTCTCCAAGTGCGATTGCTTTTAGAAAAAGTGCCAAAAATATTGCGGCCCAATGCAGTATTCTTGCAGCAAAATTACAAGATGAAGTGGCATCTGAAGGTACTGAAGAAGAGTCCGCACCTGAACCCAGTACTAGTTAGATTCCTGTGAAATTACCTAATTCATTAAGAGAACAAATGAAAATTCCTCTAGGGGAATTGTTACCTGAAAATCAAGCTGGTAAATCTAACATCAAAAAGTTTCTTCCTGAAAATTCGTATATCATTTCTGTAGGGGATAGAACCACTGAAAAATTGATTGATTTTGATTTAATTCCTTCGTTACAAATTATTGATGGTCAAGAGAAAAGAGAAAAAAGAGAGCCTCCTAAACTAGAACATGCCATAGAGTTAACAGTTGATAATCCTGCAGCAGAAATTACTTCTAAAAGTATCTCCATGATCAAAAAGGCATTTACTTTACAATCTCCTGTTAGAATTTTTGTAAATGGTGAGGAGGATCTGCTAGTTCTACCTGTATGTGTGCATGCACCTGAAAATGCAGTTGTTTTGTATGGTCAACCAAATCAGGGACTAGTAATAGTAAGAATAACTCCCGAAATTAGAAATAAAGTACAGGAACTACTTGATTTAATGGAATAATTGGGGGGTGATGAGACGGTGGCTGTATGATTGATGATTACTCCACTTAACCTTCTGACCTCATTAATTCATAATATGCAGAATCAAAATACACCAAAATTCACATAACAATTGACATTTGAAGATAAACGCAGATTTCATGATGTATTGTTGTGAAATTAGATCCTGAACTTTCGTTGCAAATTTTAGAAAAAGTTGGAATTTACTCTAATCGTTTTTCCATTTCTGAACCCAAAATACTCTTATCTACCAAAGAGGTATTGGATGCTCCAAAAGAAATGACTGAGGGCAGAAGAACATCTGCTTACAAGTATTATGGAGTTTCGTACCTTCAACATAATCTTGTTTTCATTAATGTACGAAAAATACCTGATGAGAAGACTTTAGAAAATACAATAGTTCATGAATTGATCCATATGCGATTCCCATATCTTGCACATGGTAAAAGATTCAACAAATTGGTAAGACAAGGACTTAGAGGAAAAACATTTTCTCCATATCAAAAAAGAAATATCTCCTCTGTTTGATATTATATGCCATAACTTGGTAAGCTAATGTGAGATCTTTACAAAGATACTGCGGGACCCGAACTTGACATTAATTAAACACAATCGCGATATTTTTTATGTCTACATTTATTGCAATCTAATCTTCAACGATCAGTATCATATCTAATTCATCAATTTGAACTTGAATTGCTTTTTTCAAGGTGAAATTATGTGTTTCACAAAATTTGAAATAATCATCTGCAGTTTGAAAACATCCGCAAATCCATTTTGTTTTTTTGTCTCCTTCAACTGTCCACTTTGAATATTTGTTTTCAGCCATGATTATACTGTATTGGTTAATCTAAAAAATATGTCTTTGAATAAAAAGGAAAAATGATTAAGGACAGCCTTCCATTTTTTGGATAAAGTAGCCTTTTTCCTTAATTGCCTGTTCTACAGGCTCTGGTGCCCCTTGTGAATGACAGAATTGACATTCGTTTGTAGTCATTTCTGATTTTCCTTCACCAACGGATTGTAACCATTCTTTACCATATGTGATGGCTTTGTCATGATCTTTTTCACCCGTAATTACGTCAAAGTGCATGGTATGCCCATCTGCTGCTTTGACATAGGTGTCGTATACGTGAATTTCCATGAACTTGATTAAAAAAAGGGATATTTAATTCAAAGATCTTGATGAGTTATGAAGTATTCAATTATGGTTGAAATTCTACATTCATCAAACATCTTTTTAGAATTAGATGATGTTCATTCCACAAACACGGTAAATGATTTTGTATCCAAGTTACCTTTTACGGTAGATCTTAATATTTGGGGTGATGAAATTTACACATCAAAATCTCCAATACCCCAACCTGAAGAAAATGCCAAGTCGACAGTTCAACTAAACGATGTTGCATATTGGCCTACAGGTAAAGCGATTTGCTTGTTTTATGGCCCTGCCCCGATTGGCAATCCTGGAGAAATTATTCCTGTCTCCCCTGTCAATATCATTGGAAAAATAATTTCTCCATACAAAAAAATTCTAAATGATGTTCATAGCGAACGTGCTACGTTTAGACTGCAATCATAAATTACTCTTCTATTGGGATTTCTACAATATCTGACTCGAGGAGATACGCTCTAAAGTTTTTGTTAATTCCGGAATAAATTATCCATGCAACTGGATTGCTTTGCATAAATTTCTTATCTGTATTTGATGGATATGCATCTGAATCTGGGTGTGAATGGAATATTCCGATTACCTCCATTTCTTTTTCTTCGGCAATTTTATAACCTTCGATTAGTTGTTTGTTTGAAATTGTAAAATTTACTGGGGATTTTTCAATGTTCTCTGTTAGAAACAAATCCAAGACTTGATCGTTTTTACCAAACAACATGGCGCATGATTCGTTTGGTTTTTGATTCTCTGAGTATTCTGACAGGATTTTCTTATCTGTTTCTGATAGTTTTATTTTCTGCAAATCTATTCTACGTTAACAGTTCCTACCATCCATGGGTGGAATGTGCAGAAATAATCAAAAGTTCCTGCATCTGTAAATATAAATTCAAAGATATCTCCTGCTGCCATCATTTCTGAGTCAAAGATCCCGTCTGTTTCTGGTACTTTTCCTGATGTCACTGTGTGCACCGTAGCATCTACATTATCCCATGTAACTGTAGTTCCAACCGTGATGTCTATTGTTTCTGGATCATAGTAAATTTGTCCATCTTCGGGAATTGCTGCTCCTTCAGGAATTATCACTTTGACTGGTTCTTTTGCAGCTTCGATAACTAAAGTTGCAACCATCCAAGGATGGAAACTGCATTCATATACATATTCTCCAACTTCCACATCCGTTGTATCTAGTGCAAATACATCTCCTTCATTCATTAAACCTGAATCAAACACTTCTCCATAATTCTCTATGTTAGTTGCAGTATGAGCTACAGAATCTGCATTAGTCCATTCAACAATGTGTCCTTGTGTTACCGCTGCTACATCTGGCGAATAATCTGGATTGCCATCTATGGTCGAATCTTTTAGAATTTCAATTGCAAATATGGGTGCCGAAGGTGTAATATCTTCTGATGGTTCGTCAACACCTGCTTGTTGAGGAATCATGTATGTGTCAGGAGCTGAGAAAATTCCAAATGATACCCACATAATAATACCTGTAGCAGCTGCCATCGAAACAATTGCTCCAACTGGCTTTGCTACCTCTGGGTGTTTCATATATAGATACGAAATTATAATTGCAGGAAATGCAATTGCCATTAAAATTCCTGCCAGGGTAATTGTAAAGTTTGATGTATTCAATACCATTGCATACATTCCAAATCCCAATGATATGGATAAAATCACCAAAGTTGTAGCTTTGGCTCTATTACTTGTAGAAATCCCTCCATCTAAGATGCCTGCTGCAAGGAAAATTAATCCCACAAACATGGTCAAGCCTGTAAGTGCGTGCATTCCATCGATGAATGTGTGTGCAATGCCTGCATAAGACAATGTAAGACCAGCTAATCCTATAGCTGTTAATCCCATTCCTGGCATCATGAGGTCCCAATTACTCATTTAAGATAGCTGATAGGACTGAGATACTTATTCCTTGCGAAATCACATGGATTTAGACAAAGAAATTAAATGGCTTTGGAATAGGACAGAGTGGATTGGGATTTAACGAAATACTGGAAATATCTAAACCTAGAATTGTTGTTCTTTTAGTAATTACTGCAGTCACCTCTATGTATGCTGCAAGTAAATTAGTTCCAGGTGTTCCTGATCTAGATTATTGGTCATATTTGCATATTATTATTGCAGGTGCTTTGGCTTCTGCAGGATCAAGTGCACTAAATCACTATTATGATAAAGACATTGATCCTAAAATGACTCGAACTAGTACTAGACCCATTCCTTCTGGACGAATGACTGCATCCAATGTTTTGATCTATGGATTGACTGTGAGTTGTATCTCTGTAATTTATGGCTATTTTGCATTAAATGCAGTTTCTGCATTTTTTATTGCAGTGGGAATTTTTTCGTATGTTATTATTTACACAGTTTGGCTAAAAAGAAGAAATGTGTCCAATATTGTTATTGGAGGTATTGCAGGTAGTGCAGCAGCTTGGGCAGGATGGTCTGCAGCTACCGGCAGTATGGATTTGTTAGGTTTCTTAGTTGGTTTCTTAGTTTTTGTTTGGACTCCTTCTCATTTTTGGTGTCTTGCAATGAAAATCAGAGACGAATATGCCCAAGCAGAAGTTCCTATGCTTCCTGTTGTAATTGGAATGCAAAAAACCTCGAAATTTATTTTGGGTAACACATTAGTTTTAATTCCATATTCTTTGATACTTTCATTTATTCCAGATGGTATGGGAATTGTTTATACTGTTATTGCAATAGTTTCTGGTGTATTGATGCTTGTATATCACTATAAATTAACAAAGACACCTACGTCTGAATTTGCATGGAAAGCATACAAAGTAACTGCTCCTTATCTCACAATAATTTTTGTAGCTGTTGCATTAGATGCCGCATTCCATATTCCTTTGTTCTAAAATTTATTTATCTACACCTGGAAAACTAGCTTCGTAATCACTTTCGGTAGTTTCTTTAATTTGTTGTTCATGTTTGTCAATTGTCTTTTCAACTACAACTATTTCGATTCTACGCTCATCTTTTGTAATCCATGAAACTGTTATGAGTCCAAGAATTTCTAAATCTAAAAGAATTTTATTAAATCTTTCATCTGCAATTACATGTCCGTCTTTCACAAGACTTTTGAAAAGTTCAACATCTGTTAAACGATTTGCTTCCTTAATTTTGTCAAATACTGTATTTCTTATTGGTATTGCCATTTTTTATCCGTAAAATGATTTATCCCATGAGTTTGGTACCACGTTAGATATACTTTCCTTTATGGTATTGTACCATTGGTCTACTTCTTTTGTGATGGATGGTCTGACTTGTTTCAAACTGTTTGCAAAATCATGACTTGAAATCTTTGCTGAGTTACTCCTCATTGCTTCAATTGCAGCCTCTCTACACAATGCTGCCAAATCTGCACCTGAGTAATTTTGAGTAGTTACTGCAATCTCTTGTAATTTTACATCATTTGCTAATGGCATTTTTTGTGTTAAAATTTTGATAATCTCTAATCTTCCTTTTTCATCTGGTGGGGCAACATAAAGTGTTAAATCCAATCTTCCTGTTCTGAGTAAAGAATTATCTAAAACATCTGGACGACTTGTAATTCCGATGACTACCACTCTTGATGAAATACCTTCTTCGATTTCCGTTAGTATTTGACTCAGAATTGTCTCACTAGTTCCACCATCTCCTGATTTCACACGTGCGATAGAATCTAATTCATCAAATATTACTACACATGGTGATGATGATTTTGCTTTTCTAAAAATTTCTCTTACTGCTTTTTCGGATTCTCCTAACCATTTGGAAAGAATTTCTGGACCTCTGACTAAAATCATGTTTGCTCCGGTTTCTGTTGCTAAGGCTCGGGCAAGCAGAGTCTTTCCACAACCTGGTGGGCCATAAATCAAAGCACCTTTTGGGGGTTTTATGCCCATCTTTGTAAATTTATTTGGCTCTTGCATTGCCATTATCAGGTTGTCTGTAAGTGATTTTTTAATGTCATCTAGTCCTCCAACATCTTTCCACCATACTTTTGGTCTTTCAACATAGAATTCCCTCATAGCTGTAGGGACAACATCATGCATTGCATCATAAAAGTCGATTAGCTTGATCTCCATTGATTGTAATACTTCAGAAGGAATTTTTTCTGTTTCAAGATCAATCTCTGGAAGATATCTTTTAATTGATTTTAATGCAGCTTCTCTACACAGTGATTTGATATCTGCGCCAGTATATCCATGTAATTCTGATGACAAATTTTTAAGATCAATATTGTCACTGATTGGCATTCCCCTAGTATGAATTTCAAGAATCTCTAATCTTCCGTCTTCGTTTGGAACCGAAATCTCAAATTCTCTATCAAATCTTCCTGGTCTTCTAAGGGCAGGATCTACACTATCTGGTCTGTTTGTTGCGCCAAGAACAATGACGTTTCCTCTGTCATTAAGACCATCCATTAATGCTAATAATTGAGCAACAACTCTTTTTTCTACATCTCCGTATACTTCTTCTCTTTTTGGTGCGATGGCATCAATTTCATCTATGAAAATTATGCTTGGGGAATTGTCTTTTGCTTCCTTGAAAATATCTCTTAGTTTAGCTTCTGTTTCTCCGTAATACTTATTCATTATTTCTGGACCGTTAATTGGAAACATGTTGGCCTCTGATTCACTTGCCATAACTTTTGCAAGAAGAGTCTTTCCACAGCCTGGTGGGCCATAAAGTAAAATCCCACTGTGAGGTTCTATTCCCAATCTTACAAATAATTCTGGATGTTTTAATGGCAGTTCTACAATTTCTCTCATTGATTTTACTTCGCGTCTTAATCCGCCAACTTCTTCGTATGTCACTCTGACTTTTCTGTCAATTGAGGTTTCTGTTGAAATATTCAAACTTGTAGTGCGGTCAATTTTGACTACTCCTTTTGGTGATGTCTTTGAAATTTTAAAATCCATAGAGTTTCCTAAAATCATAACTGAAATTTCATCTCCGTGAGTTATTGGTAACCCCTTCAATCTATTTTTGACAAAATCTGTGAATTCTTTATCAATTGTAACTGAATCATTTACTGGTGTTAGTGAAACTGTTTTTGCAAACTTTGATGTGACTTTTCGAATTTTTACAAAGTCATTTAATGATGCGTTGACATTTTTTCTTGTTTGCCCGTCTATTCGAATAATATCTGGCAGTTTTTCATCTTCGTCAACTGGCCAAACTACTGCACAGCTAGACCTTGAACCCATAACTTCAATAATGTCGCCGGGTGTAACTTTAAGAAAATCCATGGCTTCAGGACCTATTCGAGCACGTTTCTTTCCTACATCTCGCTGTTTTGCTTCTCCAATTCTTACTTGCAAAGTCTCTTCTTTGCGTGTCAAAAAATCACCTATTTCATGTCAACTGACATTCTACTCATATTGAGAACTTCAAACTCACTTACTCCGTCAGTTGATCTTATTGCATTCTCTAAAGCATCACTTTGACCCTCTTTATCTTCTAAAACAAATTCTGCCTTGATGCATTCTAAACCAAATGCTAATGGTTCTTTTGCATGTCTTTTCATTGACATTCCTTCTGGTAGTGAAGTTTTAATGGTTTCAGCCAATTTATCTAAATCCACTTCCATTCCGTTAGGGAGGATTTTTGTTATGAATAGTAATTGAGTCATTGTCTAAGGTCCCTGAAAGTTACACGAGGAGCAAGTATAGCTTTTTGCTGCTTCCCTGCAACTTTGGCATCTCCAAATTAAATCTGCACCGCAATTAGGGCAGTTGAATTTCACACATTTATCATTAGGCATAATTGGTCTTTGGCAGCAACTACATGTTGGTAGTGATATCGTAGATGATGACATATCCCAATTTTCGGTAAACATCATTTATACCTTCCTTAGAAATTGCATGTATTCTAACCAAGTAATTTTTTGATTTCTCCGCCAATCAGAGTTTGAGCTGTTTTAATCGAGCCTTTCAATCTTAGTAATTTTATAATTGATCTTGTATGAAAATCAAAATCATCTTTTTCTGAAATTTCTTTTAGAATTTCTGGAGTGATTATTTCAAATAATTTGTTGATCGTGTTGTTATCTATTCTTTCTAAAATTTTTCTAGCTAACAATTGCTTTTTGAATTCTTTGCCAAACCTTGCCATCCATTTTTTTTGATATTGATCAAGTTCACTACTATTGCCATTTTTTAGGAATTCTGATATTGCTTGTCCTGCGTATACTCCTCCCATCCCGCTAGTGAATATGCCTCCTCCCGTTGTTGGTTTTGCTTGCCCAGCTGCATCTCCGATAATTACTGTTTTACCTTCTACAAAATTTTTGATGGGCCCTTTAATCCAAATTGGCGCAAAGATTTTTCTAATCGTTGAAAACTTTCCTTTCTCTTTTAGAATTCCTTCTAATGTCTCGGATACTTTGATTCCTCTTCCTGCAACTCCTATTTTTCCTTTGCCTTCTCCTGATGGGATAATCCATGCAAAGAACCCTGGATATTTTTCTTGATCAAAAATTACTTCCACTTTTCCTTTTTTTATCCAGTCTGCATAAATTTCGTATTGCGCTGATGACAAAATGCCTGTTCTGTCTTTATGGATTAAAGATGACATTCCGCGTGCGTCGACAAAAATTTTACAGTTAATTTCCTCATCACTAGTTCTAATTCCGTTGTCTGTGATTTCTTGAAAACTAGTTCTAACTCTGATTTCTGCGCCATTTTTTTGAGCTTGAAAAGCAATTTGCTTGTCTAACTCCCTTCTGCTAATTTCAACAACCTTTTGTTTCTTTGAATTGATTGTAAAACTAGTTCCGTTTGGAGAAGTAATTTTGGCTGATTCTATCATATGATCAAAAGTTTTTTTAAATGGTATTATTCCCAGCTCTGCCAATCCTGCAATGCTTACCAAACCTCCACAATGTTCAGGAGTTCCTATCTCGTAATCTTCTTCAATTATTAAAACTGAAAAACCATTTGATGATATTTCTCTGGCACAGAGTAATCCTGCAACGCTACCTCCTGCAATTACTACGTCATAGCTCATAGATTTTGGTTCTTTGTCAATTATTTAATTGAAAAGTTTTTCATTAAGCCTATTTTTGATTGTTGTATGGGTGATGTCAAACAGGTAATAATCGTAAGAACTGATCTTGACATGGGAAAAGGAAAGATTGCAGCTCAAGTAGGCCATGCTTGTGTTCTTGGTGCAGAGCATGTTAGAAAATCTTACCCTGAATGGTATCGTGAATGGTGGGGTGGACAAGAGAAAGTGGTGGTAAAAGTATCTGGAATCAAAGAATTGCAAGAAATTAAACGGCATGCAATAGATTTGAATCTTCCATGGTCTGAAGTTTCTGATGCAGGTCATACTCAGTTAGCTCCTGGAACTACTACCTGTATATCGATTGGACCTGCTCCTGAGAACTTGATTGATAAAATTACTGGGAATCTGAAATTACTATAGTTTTCATTTCCTTGGAATGAGATATAACAAGGCTCAATATTTTTTGTAATATGAAGAAGAAAGGAGTTGCAGTAACTATCTTTTTTGGATTTATTTTACTTTCATCGACTATAATGCTTGTACTGCCTGGCGTTGACCCTGGCACTGATGCCCCTGAACTTACTGTAACTGGAACGCCTGCAGACAATTTCCCAGATGAACAACGTTCTCAATTTTGTGGTTCAAGCAATGCAAAGTCTACAGATTTTGTTCAAGAGTTTTCAATTCCAACCTTGTGTACAAACCCCCTTGCAATCATAACTGATTATGATGGAAATGTGTGGTTTGCTGAAACTAATACTGGTAAAATAACAAAATTTGATCCTATTTTAGAAACATTTACCGAATATGAAAATTCATTGTGGCCTCTAGGTGCACGTTCAATGGTGTGGGGAATGGATTATGCTCCTGATGGTTCTATATGGTATACTGACGAATCTTATGATTCCATATGGAAATTCTCTACTATTGATGAAACATATGATAGATTGTCGTACCCATCTGAAGGTGATTCTTTGCCTCAAAAACTCTTAGTTGATGGTTCTCAAATAATAGTAAATGACTTTACTGGAAATAAACTCACATTTTTAGATCCTAGTCAATCTGGAGAGGAAGTACAATATCTCTCTGTACCTTCACCTACTGACAATTCAGTAACTGCAGATTTTACAGTGGATGCAAATAACAATGTTTGGTACACTAATTGGTTGTATCAACAAGGAGGAGTTTTAGTAAAATTAGATAAAGTAGGATATGATGAAGCTGTTAGGAATGATGGCGTGCAATTTTTACCTGGAAAAGATTTCACTGAGGTTTACCAATTACCTGTAACCCTTCTAACTCCTAACGGTATTGCTGTAGCAGACGATGGCACTATTTGGATGGCTGACACAACATCTTCATCATTCTTTAGTTTCAATCCTGTAACTGAAACATTTGTGCAATATGTGACATCTGATCCTATGCTGAGCACATATGGTAATCAGACAGGTGTTGTAAAATCCCCCATATCCAGACCATATTGGATTGAATCTGATGATCTAGGCAGAATTGTTTTCAATGAACAAACTGCAAATAATATTTCTGTAATGGATCCTAGTTCACAATCCCTTGTAGAATATCACGTTCCTTCCAAGAATCCCAACTGGGCTGACTGTGATCCTGGAACCGGTATGATGTTAGCTGATTGCGGCGTTGCGCAAATCTTTGACTTCGCTATTGATGGTGAAAAAATCTGGTTTACTGAATGGGCAGAAAACAATATTGGAGTAGTTGACACTTCTATTTCGTTACCTTTGGAAATTCAATTGACCTCGTCTTCTTTAACAACTACGCCTGAAAATTCAAAATCCCTTGACTTTGTGGTATCATCTTTATCTCAAAAAGATTTACTCGGTGTCTCATTAATTTTATCCACAACACATGATTTTCTGAACATTGAATTAGTTGATTCACCTGAAACATTCCAACTTGATTCTGATGCTCCTCGTCTAATCTCTCTTGAAATTAACACTGCTGAAGATGCAATTCCTGGAACATACAAAGTTCTGTTAGGTGCACAATTATCTGATGTTGCAATTAGCAAATATGTAACAGTGACAATAGAGTGATACCTGACTTAGATTCTAAAATTGGGATTTTAGTTTACAGTACTACATTCTCTGGCATAGGGGGTAAAATCAGAGTCGAACCTGAAGATTTTCAAGTCAGTGAATTAATTTCTGAAAAATCTAAAAAATCAATTAATGAACAAAATGGATATGCTGTGTATAAATTAAAAAAGAAAAAAATTGATACTAATCATGCACTATCTGGAATTTTTAAAAAAAAAGGTATTAGATTAAAATCTCTTGGATTGAAAGACGCATCTGCAGTTACAGAACAATTTGTTTGCTCTGGAAATAAAGGAAAATATATAGAGAATTTTTTTAGTGAGAAATATTCTCTTGAGCATTTAGGTTTTGTAAAAAAACCATTATCAAGAAAAGATATGATTGGAAATCATTTCAGATTAAAAATTTCTGACTGTCAAAATAAATTGGAATCTTTTACAGAATATGACAAAATTCTTAATTTTTATGGTTATCAGAGGTTTGGTTCTAAAAGGCCAGTCACACATCTAATTGGTAAGGCAATTTTACAGCAAGATTTTGAAAAAACTGTTGATTTGATATTGTCATTTACCTCCATCTATGATTCTAAAGAAAATACTGAAATTCGTCAAAAATTATCTGATAAGGCAAATTATGAACAATATTTTGATCGTGTTCCAATTCAAATGGATATTGAAAGAATTGTTCTAAAAGAAATGATAGAACATAGAGAACCAATTCGTGCCATTAGAGCAATCCCTGTTTCATTAAGACGATTTTACATTCAAGCATACCAGTCTTTTATTTTCAATCAATCGCTGAGTGCTGCTTTTTTAGGTGGTGAGGATCTTTTTGAAGCACAAGCAGGGGATGTTTGTTTTGATCATCATGGTATTATTGGAAAATATGTTAAAGGAATGGATCAAAATTTAGCATTACCATTTGTTGGTTATTCATATTATAAAAAAACAAGATTTGATTTTCAAATTTCAAAAATTCTTCAACAAGAAGAAATTTCTCCAAAAGATTTTTTTATCAAAGAAATGCAAGAAGTAAGTAGCGAGGGTGGATTTAGACAAGCTGCAATACAATGCTTAGATTATTCTGCACATAATGATGTTGTAGAATTTTCATTGTCTAGGGGATCTTTTGCAACAATTTTGTTACGAGAGATAATGAAACCTGAAGATCCTATGGTTGCAGGTTTTTGAAATTTATTTTAAAACCATGTTCCTTAGATGTCTTCGAGTTGGTTTGTTTTTAAAAAAATACAATTTAAATGGGAAAACATCCATGCTGATTAGTTGTGAAATTGGAGAATGCAATCACTATACTCACAATTAAAAGAATCCCTAAAATCAAAAGTTATTTGATTATTTATACAAGTTATGATATTGTAACTGAGTTTGTTATTAATTCTATATTTCAAATCAACAAAATAATTACATCAAAAATTATTAAATATTTGAAATGCCTCCTCTGTGTTGAAAATTATTTTTTTTTTGAGAACAACAAATCCTACGCCTGAAATGACTATCCCTGTGACCATTATCTGCAAGCCATAATTTGTCCATTTTGGGTTTGCATACATGAATGATGATTCTGGTCCAACTATTGATTGACCTTGAAGATGAAAAATCAAACCAAACATTCCAATGATTATTCCAATTATTGTAATGGTTTTCCCCCCTTTCATGACTTTCTCTCTTAATTCTACTAAAAAAGGGTAAAGAGAATTGATGATTTGAGCAAATGATTTTCGGATTTGGTTTTTAATTATTTTTTTTTGAATTCATAAAGTGTCCAACTGGAATGATTACTCTGAGTCAAGTACGCATAGTCATATGGGATTAATTCTATTTGCGGTATCGGCATCTCTTGCTATTCTGTTGTTTCTGATTTTTCATCCTCAAATTGAAACGATTAACAAAGAATCGCCAATTCTTATCAATATCATGTTTTTTCCTGCTACGGCTGTAGGATTTCTTTATGGAATTAGAATCACTGAGAGGGCAGTAAAACCATCGGAAATTCGCAGTCCTGTCAAAAGATCAATTGTCAAACTGTTCTTGTTCTTTTTTGTCATCGGCGGAATGTTCAGTTCTGTAAATTTTGCAATTAATGGTGGTAGTATAATGCCTGATATGGGCATATTGGATGAAGGGTTGTTGCCTTGGCTAAATAATTTTGTCACTGCTAATGGCGGCGCAACTTTTCTAATTATCACAAGTATCGGTTTGATGGCAGCTGCCACCAAAAGAATTGTTGGGATGAATACTGGAATCATAAACAGACTGGTTACCTTTGTTGGAACATTTGTATTCTTCACAATGCTTGTATTGAGTTTTACAAAATCTGATCCTACATCATCTGGAGTTTTCCTGTATACGTTTTATCAAGCTGGAATTGTGGGTGGCGCATTTTTTGCAATGAATCGTCTTACCAAAAATCAAAACATGATGGAAGATTTCACAAACGGGTATTAGATTACTTCCATTTTGATGGATCTACATAAATTCCTGATGCTTCATTGTTGATTCTTTCTCTATATTTTACACAATCCTCTGCCACAAAATCATTTGATTTGCATTCGTTAAAATGAGCAGTATTGTCTCTTGACCAATTATCTGCTAATAATACATCATCTGCAAGAAATAGACCTATGATGCCTATTGCCGCCAAGCTAGCCGATACTAAAATCATTGAATATCCAACTTGAGCATAATTGTGAGATTCTTTCATTTACGTTGAATCTGTAACTCTCGAATTTAATCTTTTCAAGTTGAGATTTTGCGATCAAATTTTTGACATTAGGGATTTTTTTGGGAAAAACTGAAAAGAAGGTACTCCAAAATATCTTCATTGAGCATTCAAATCCTGCAATATGAGTTTCTTGGACCTATTCCTATTGAAGAATGGGGACCTCCAATGGAAAAATTGGTTTACTTGATTCTCTCTAGAGATAAAGATAAATTTAATATTGTATATGTGGGTGATTGTGAAAAGACAGAAGACAAATCTTTTTTTGCTCAGCATTCTCGACATAAATGCTGGATTGAACATTCAGGCTCTGAAAAATCATTACATCTGGCAATCCTGCCTCTCTTTGAATCTAATTCTGAGCGTAGAAAAATTATATTTCAAAAAATTGTTGCACATTACAAACCTCTCTGTAATTCTGCAGATGTTCCAGAATCAAAACCTGATTACTTGGTACGAAAATCTAAAGAGACAAATCCCGAATCGGAAAAAATTACCTGTCTTTGCTGTGGTGCTGAAATGAAATCTGAAAAACTACTTGAAAAATCTACGCTTTTTAGATGTACGGGCTGTGGATTAAGCGATACTAAGATGAATTGTTGATTTTATTTTGAACATCGAATAACTGTAACGTTAACAAATCAATGGCTTTTTTTAAATGTTGAAATTCATTTATTGAGTGCATTTGACCTTCCACTAGAGATCTTTGGATTTTTATTGAATTTTTCTGAAAATCATCTGATGTGACAATTTCCATTGCATTAAGTTTTGATAACAGATTGTCCAAGTCTTTAATCATCTCATCAGATGGCTTGTGCTTGTCCATGATTCTATGAAACTATTTTGATATATGAACCGTTACAAAAGTTCCTCATCGATATCTTGAATGGGATCTAAATATTGTTGACATGTACATGCTGGGATTTGACATCTTCCTGCTTTCATAAGGGATTTGCTATTTTCATTTTTACTGTGTACCTCATCTGTATGATGGCATCTTTTACAATTCATATCAAAATATTCTCTTCTAATATCCAAGTCAAGAATTAAGGAATTAAAACAGCTCTTGCTTCAATTTTAGAATCTTTTAATTTTTTGAGTGCTTCATTTGCTTGTTCTAATGGAAAAATTTGAGAAATAACTTTGATATTTTCTTCATCACATATCTTGATTACCTGTTCCATGTCTTTTGTAGAACCAATCAAAGTTCCTCGAATTGTTTTTTCCTCAAATGGCATAAATGATGGGTTCTCACCGACAGTTGCAATCACAATTAATCCCCCTTTTTTCACTGATTTTATTGCAGTATCTGTGACTATGTCTGCCGGGGCAAATACTATGGCTGCATCCAATGTGCCGTGTTTTTCTTTTAATGTGTCTAGAAACTTTTCTTGATTTTCAGAAAAAATCATTGCATCCGTGGCTTCTAATCTTGTAGCAACATCAAGATGTTTCTGTGACCTTGAAAATGCAATAACTTCACAATTTTCTACTTTGGCAAACTGAATAGCCATGTGTCCTACTCCTCCAATTCCAAAAATTCCAATCTTTTTATTTTGTTTTGGTTCTGCAGCCTTTACTGCTTTGTATGCCGTGATGCCTGCACAAAATAACGGTGCTGCATACTCTGCCTTCATATTGTTTGGTACTTTGGTTGCAAAATCTTCCACAACTGTAATGTATTCTGTATATCCTCCTTTAAAAGACTCTCCTGTAATTATTGATGATTCACAGAGGTGTTCTTTCCCTTCTTTACAATATTGACATTCTTTACATGCCTCTAGAAGGGGAGTTATTCCTGCTCTGTCTCCAATTTTAAATTTAGTAACCTTGTCTCCAATCTGAACTATTTTTCCGACCACTTCGTGACCTGGAACTGTTGGCAGTGTTGGTGGAATCCCGATATTTTTCCAGTCACCTTCAATCCCATGAAGCTGTGAATGACAAATCCCGCAAGCTTCTATTTTTAATAAAATTTCATTTGGTCTTTTAATTTCATGTTTATCAATTTGTGTAAGTTTCAAGGGGCTTGTTTCGATTTTAGCACATTCTGAAAGTACCATTGCGCGCATTTTTTCCATGAAATCAACAATCTGTCACGAAATTTTAACATTTGTTATTTTCATTATCAAATCCCAATATTGTCAAATCCTAAAAATTTAATTCATACTCTATAATTTTAGGTACTCATAATATCTGAGAATTTATGTTTGATAATATTGTGAATTTTGTTTGGATTGGGTGTTTCTTTGGAATTAACATTTGAAGGACAGAAAATAGATTCTAAATGTGGTGCATCCTGTAGAAAAAGAACCTTTCTAATTTCTCCTTGCTCAAATGGTTCTTAGACTAATATGGGATTATTTTTTTGAGTTGAATATCCAAAGGGTGTCGAAATTATCATCAATCTGATAAATCCGATGGTCAGAGATTGGTCTATCCTAAGCAATAGGCCAATCTTGTTTTTACGCTAAGATTTATTTGTAAAATTAACAAAATTGCACGTATGACTGAAATTACAGATGAAGACCATGAACGAGTCAAATTATTACGACTCATTACGAGTTCTAAACATGAATTTAAAAAACTAACTCTGGAGCAGTTAAAAAGATTGCAAGAATTAGTTGAAAAAAAAGATTACAGTCATGATAAAAAAGCACACAAATCTAAAGTCAAATTACTGGGGAAAATTAACGTTAGAATTTATGAATTAACTGAAGGAAAAGGGATTTGGAATTAGATGTGCCAATTAGATACAAATATTCAAACAAATCTGATATGCTGTGGTAGAAAATAATCTCATTAATGAAAGCAGTCCCTATCTGCTCCAACACGCACATAATCCTGTTAATTGGTATGGTTGGAATGACGAGTCATTAAAAAAAGCAAAAGATGAAAACAAACCTATTTTCTTAAGCATTGGATATAGCTCTTGTCATTGGTGTCATGTAATGGCTCATGAATCTTTTGAAAATGAAGATGTGGCTGAATTTATGAATGACCATTTCATTAACATAAAAGTTGACCGAGAAGAAAGACCGGACATTGATGACATATATCAAAAAGTTTGCCAAATAGCTACTGGTCAGGGTGGTTGGCCATTGAGTATCTTCCTTACCCCTGATCAAAAACCCTTCTACGTTGGAACTTATTTTCCTGTTTTGGATTCTTATGGTCGTCCTGGATTTGGAAGCATTTGTAGACAACTCTCACAAGCATGGACAGAAAAACCAAAAGATATAGAAAAATCCGCTGAAAAATTTATTGATGCATTACAAAAAACTGAAACAATACAAACCACTTCAAAATTAGAAAGAGCCGTTCTTGATGAGGCAGCTATGAATTTGTTTCAATTAGGAGATGCAACTCATGGGGGATTTGGTTCGGCCCCAAAGTTTCCTAATGCTGCAAATGTGTCGTTTCTGTTTAGGTATGCAAAACTATCTGGATTGGGAAAATTCAATGAATTTGCGCTCAAAACTCTTAAAAAAATGGCTAATGGTGGTATCTTTGATCAAATAGGAGGAGGTTTTTCTAGATATTCCACTGATGCAAAATGGCTGGTTCCTCATTTTGAAAAAATGCTTTATGATAATGCTTTGATTCCTGTAAACTATGCTGAAGCATACCAGATAACCAAAGATCCTTTTTATCTTGATGTCTTGAAAAAAACACTTGATTTTGTTTTGCGTGAGATGGCTTTGCCTGAAGGTGGATTTTATTCTGCATATGATGCGGATTCTGAAGGGGTAGAGGGTAAATTCTATGTGTGGAAGAAAAATGAAATCAAAGAAATTCTAGGAAGCGATGCGGATCTATTTTGCTTATACTATGATGTAACTGATGGAGGCAATTGGGAAGGAAACAATATTTTGTGCAATAATCTTAACATCTCTACTGTTGCTTTTAACTTTGGAAAATCCGAGTTTGAAGTTAATGACATTTTAAAGTCTTGTTCAGAAAAATTACTTAAAGTTCGTTCGACAAGAATTCCTCCTGGATTAGATGACAAGGTATTGGTTTCATGGAATTCATTGATGATCACTGCGTTTACCAAGGGATACCGTGTAACTGGAGATGAAAGATATCTTAATGCAGCAAAGAATTGTATTTCTTTTATCGAACAGAAACTTTTGGTAGGTGAGAAACTATTACGTACTTATAAAAATGGAGTTGCGAAAATCAATGGCTATTTGGAGGACTATTCCTATTTTGTAAATGCATTATTGGATGTATTTGAAATTGAGCCAAACGAAAAATACCTCAAATTATCTGTGAAACTAGGGAATCATTTGGTGGATCATTTCTGGGATTCTGAAAATAATAGTTTCTTTATGACTTCTGATGATCATGAAGAACTGATTATTCGACCCAAGAGTAATTATGATTTGTCTTTACCCTCTGGAAACTCTGTATCTGCCTTTGTTATGCTTAGGCTGTATCATCTATCTCAAGAAAAAATATTTCTTGACGTCACTACAAAAATAATGGAGTCTCAGGCACAAATTGCAGCTGAAAATCCGTTTGGGTTTGGTTATTTGCTTAATACTATTTCGATGTATATTCAAAAACCTGTAGAAATTACTATGATCAATACTGAAAATTCTGAAATACAAAAATCACTTCATTTAGATTATTTGCCAAATTCTATTTTAATAACGATTCAAAATCCCACTCAATTGGAATCTCTTCTAAAATATCCATTTTTTGCAGGCAAATCTTTTGAAGATAAAACTAGTGTGTTTATTTGTAAAGATTTTACCTGTTCCTTGCCTTTACATACACTTGAAGAAATAAAATCAAATCTTTAGATTTTCTTCAAATCTGTTGCAATAATATTGCCAACTTGCGGTCTTCCCATACTGTCATATCTTGATCTTGGCATTGCTATTGTCATCTGAGTTTGCTGATATGATTTGATATTTACTTTTGGCTGTGCTTGTAGAATTGCATCTAATAATGGCATTACCTGTTCCTTGGTTTCTGAATCTAAATTTTTTGCAACATTTTCCATGATCATTTGTTGTTGTGAAATTGGCTCTGTTGTGATGTTTTCAATCAAAGTTAATTGAATCATTTGCCCGTTGTCTACTATTTGTGTAATTTTGAATTCATTTGTAGCTGACATTGATATGCTTTGTTTCTTTGATGATTTATCTTTAACGAATTGCAAAATACAATACTACACCTGCAGTTATCACGGCAGCAGCAACTCCTAAGAAAAAAATTATCTTACTTCCATCAACATTCATAAAATTTATTCATAATAGTTGGAATTAAACCATCTGTTTTTTTGGGATCTGCTTACTGATGATTTCTACGTAAGTGTTTTAATGGAAATTTGCTGATATTTGATATCGCGTGCTAACCGTATTCATACATCTGCGATAGTATGGCCAGTCCAACAGGAGTCATAACGGTGCCCGATTGGGCACTCTTTTGTTATAATCTAGTCCGTCTTTTCAGGCATGATTTCTATGTCTCGTACAGATTCCGTCTTTAAAATGGGATTGATGATCGTTTTTTTGATTAATGCTGCTCTATCTTTTATTATTTGATTGAATTCCTTCACGTCCTCTAAACTTGGTGTTTGTTGTTGATTTTGATATGCCTGTAAAAATCCTGAATACACACATCCTGTAATGATTCCAAATGCCGTATCTGAAACTGATTCTATCTCTGGTACAAAATTTTCCGCTATCTGTTTGTATGATTCTGATTCGCTAATGTAATAATCAATCAAACTGTCTATGAAATCTCTGTTTTCCTTGGAAATTACCATTGCTATTGTCTTTATTTCCTAGTTTATTTAATTGTCTTTGATTAATCGTTTATTTATTCATAAACTCTTTGCAAGATGTTGTGGAAATTAGAATCTGATGAGGGGTATTTTCGAATTTATGATTCCAAAAAACTCATTGCAGGATATTTTGATCCTGCTTATGGGGATATTTTTCCAAAAGATAATTCTGAAGAAATTATTTTTTCCATGTTAAAAAATCATGATAATATTTTAGGCGGACTCCTAATGGTCCCACTTGTCAAATTTAGATTGTTTGATACTGATTTGAATACTTCATTGACAAATGTAGAATCTCAAGTGAATCGCGTCAATGAGCATTTGCAAAAATGGAAATCATTCATCTCTGAAATGAAATACGATTGGCATTCTGTGAGAATCTCCCATACTGACCAGGATATGCTCACCATATCATTTCAAATAAAATTCTCAAAACCTACGCCTCTTGAAAACCAAGCATTACTTGAAGAACTCTTTGATGTCCTGGAAAACTTACAAAAATCTGAATTGCTTTAGTATGAAAAATCTAAGGTAAATGGTCTTTTTTCCATTTTTCGGCCTCGTTAAAGCAATTAAACCACTCTACCTCAATCTCATCTGAATCAAATTCATTTATTTCATTTTTAAATTCTGAATTACACTTATTTTTCATATTTTCTGAAATCTCGATTACTTTTTGTTTGAGTACTTTATCTGGAGGTGAGAATTTACCTGCTTCATCAAACTCTATTATTCCTGCTTTAGCTAATTGGAATTCAACTAACCCCAAGTTCTCGTACTCGTATGCTTCCTGAATTTGAGCATCTGATCTTACTTTGGCTGATTCATCTCCTGTTGTAATCCATTTGATATACTCTACATCACTTTTTAGTTGAGTTTCAGATGAAATCCTGAATAATTCCACTGAACTTTTAAACAACTCGGGCGTGGACAAATTATAATATTTTGAAATTATCTTTTCAAATTTTTCTACGTGCTTATCATAGTATTCTAATAGTTCTTCTTTTGTAATGTCTCCTTCATCCCATTGTATTTTTTCAGAATAAAATTTTGTTTGCAATTCTGCTACTTCTTCTTGAATTTGAGCAAGATCATTTCCAAATTGAAATCCTTTTTGCTTGGTTTGTTCTGATGAATAATTATATGCAATAATTCCAACGATGATGATGATTCCTATTGCCGCAATAGTGATGTTTTGAATTTTATTTTTTTTCAAAGATAATCTATGTAATTTCCTTCCTCGTCTAACTTTAACTCAATTGTAAATTCTGTGCCGCTGATAAAAGAGTCATTTCGCGTAGTTCTAACTCTTCCTATGACTAACTCATATGGCCAAATCTCTACTACAATTGAGCCTACTGTAGCTGTTGGAGTTTCTGTAATTTCCATATCTTCACGTTTTACCCCATGTCTTTCAAGCATGTGAATGGCGTGGTCTAGTAATGGCTCTGGATTATTGTAATTTAGTACCCAAACTTTTCCTTCATAATCAATTTTTTGCAATTTGAAACAAACCTAAATTTACTCATATAACAATTATTCGGGAACTATGACATTTAGGGTCATTGTGCTGACAACTCTGGAGAGTTTCCTAATGATTGCAATCACCTTTTCAAATTCATCTTGATTATCAGTTTGAATTTCAGCAATCACGTCATATGCGCCAAAAGTAAGATATGCATTATTGATGTTCTGCATTTGTTTTAATTCATCTACAATGTATTCTTCTGCTCCTAAGTCACAATTTAATAAACTGAATCCTTTGTGCATTGGCTTATCTTAAAATAATTACGTAGTTCTGGTCTTTAAGTTTTACAGTATTACCATCTACTACGTCCGCCGTAGCTGTTCTTGTTTCCGTCTCTATCGCTTCTTCTTCTACTACCTCTATCGTCTCTTGGATTCCCTCCTCCTCTAGAACCTACATATCCTCCAGAACGGCCTCCTCTAGAATAATTAGACCTGGATTGTCCTCCGTATCTTCTTGATGGGGTTTGTCTTTTTAGCGGATCTGGAATTGAGATTTGAATTCCCATCTCTTTGTTTAAATCAGTAATTGGAACTTTGATTTGGCGTTTGACTAGATTCCAATCTCCGACTGATGAATATGACACAAACGTGATTGCTCTTCCTTTTGCACCTGCTCTTGCGGTTCGTCCTATTCTGTGAAAATATGCCATCTCTTGATTTGGTACATCGTAATTTACTACTAGTTCTACTCTTGGAACATCAATTCCCCTTGAAGCTACGTCTGTTGCAACGAGTATGTCTGCTTTGCCGCTTCTGAATTTACCCATGGATTGTTCTCTTCTGTGCTGTGACATGTCTCCTTCAATAGCTACTGCATTGTATTTTTCTTGATGAAGGAATTTTGCAACATCTCTAGTTCTGTATTTTGTTGAGCAGAATACGATAATCTGTCCTTTAACTGGCTTTATGAAATCAATTAGATACTTGAATTTGTCACGGTCTTTGATTACCAAGTATGATTGGTCTATTCCCTCTCCACTAAGATCATCTGCGTCTAGTAAGAATTGTTTTGGATTATTCAAATATTCTTCTGACAGTCTTAAAATCTCAGTTGGCATTGTTGCTGAAAACAATGACATTACTCTTTCTTCAGGGGCTAAATCTAAGATGAATGAAATATCATCTACGAATCCCATATCTAACATGGTATCAGCTTCATCAAGAACAATGTGAGAGATGTCTCTTAGTTCGATTGATCCTCTTTTGAGATGATCAATTAGTCTGCCCGGGGTGGCAACAACAATTTCGGCACCTCTGTGCAGGGCGTCTAATTGAATTCCCATTCCTTGTCCTCCATAGACTGTTGCTGTCCTAATCCCTGTATGTTTTCCAAATTTTTTGATTTCTTCGTTGATTTGTATGGCTAATTCTCTTGTTGGCGCCATGATCAGACCCTGAATTCCTTGTTTTGGTTGAATTTTTTGTAACATGGATAATGCAAATGCTGCAGTTTTCCCCGAACCTGTATGTGCTTGTCCTACAACATCTCTTCCTGAAAGTAAAACTGGAATTACTGCCTCTTGAATTGGAAATGCATCTTCGAAACCCTGATCAGTAATTCCTTTCAGCACATCATCGCTTAATCCTAAATCTTGAAATTTTGTCATTTTGTTTTTTTCTCTTTGGCAATGACGAAAAAGCTCACTGCCCACTCGTCATTATTCTGATGCTTAATGTTGGTTGTGGTCTAATAAACGCTTGTTATTCTTTATGAGTTTAGCTGAGCATCAATTATTTTTTTGAAGCTCTCAAATGGCTGTGCTCCTTTTAATCCAACAAATCCAATTTGATCATTTCCTACAAAGAATCCTGGTGTTCCTGAAACTCCGTAATCCCTTCCATCGTTAAGATCATTTTGAATTTCTGGAATGTGTTTTCCACTATTGAGACATGAATCAAATGATTCTTGATCTAATTTCATATCTGATGCATATTGACTGAACAGTGATAATGCATCAATAGTTTTTAGTTTGTTCCAATCGTTTTGTTTTTCAAATAATGTGTCATGCATTTCCCTAAACTTATTTTGATCATTTGCACATTCAGCTGCAACTGATGCTGATAATGCATTTGGATGAATGCTTTGAATCGGGAAATCTCTGAAAACTAATTTTACTTTGCCTTGTTCGATATATTCTCCTAGCAGGGATGGCAATGTTTGAGTGTGGAATCTTGCACAAAATGGACACTGAAAGTCTGAAAACTCTACAATGGTGATCGGTGCATCAGGATTTCCTATGATGGGATCATTGTCGATTGAAATTTTTACTGGTTCTGCTGCTTGTTTGGTAGGTAATTGATTTTGTAATAGTTTTAGCTCTAGTTTTGCCATTGCTTCATTAAGATCTGTTACTGAAATCTGATTTGAATTTAGATTTGATGTGTATGAACCTGTAAAGAATGCTGTAACTCCAACTAGAATTATTATTCCTATGAGTAATCCATTAAAAGTAGATTTTTTTACAGAAATTTTTTCATTATTATTTTGATTTGTTTCTGAATCATCTAAACCCATTTTAATTAAATTCAAATCTAGTATACTTAATCGTATTGCCAAATTTGGATTTATGGTGTTATAAAAATAATAAAAAGCCAATGACGGGATCTGAACCCATGACCTATTGATTACAAATCAATTGCTCTACCAGGCTGAGCTACATTGGCACGAAGTTGAATAAATTTTTTGACGGTTTAAAGTGTTACCAGTCGCCGAAATGTCTGGATTAACAAAGCATAATCCCGTAAAAACCGTAATTTCCTTCTCGGTTTTATGTGGAAATCGCGTAAGAGAGATTGGACATGAATAGTTTCCTTACGAAGAAAAAAGACGGCACTTCCTTTGATGAAGTATTATCTACTGCGCCAAAAAGCACACAGCAGAACAAACGATATGCAATCAGACTGCTTGGTTTGTTATTTCAAAAAATTCATCTTGGAAGAACTTTGGGATACTAACTATGGCAAATAGTATGAATGGCGGGAGGTTTTTTATGTGAGTAACATGAATGGTAGAACAAGAAAAAAATTCTATGAATTATTAATGAATAGAGACGGGATTGTTGTAATTTCTGTAGCATCCCTGCAGTAGAAAAACAGTTAGTAGTAAATCACAGAGATAACAATAATTCAAACAATAATTCAAACAATGAAATGAATAATCTTCAGTTATTGTGTATGGGATGTAACTATGTCAAAAACCCTAGAGGATTAATCGACACTTGTGAGAGATCCAAAGAAACAGAAATTGAAATCAATAGAAAAAAATAACCAAAGTTTAGAAAATATGTGTATGAAATGATTAACAAGAAAATATATGTGAAACCTAAAGAACTAATCAATTTCGGTGCAGAACTATGTGAAATTTCGACTACCACTGCAAAACGCTATTTGGATAAAATGTGTTCTAAAGAAGGATTATGTACGAGACTTGTGGTCGGATTAGATTTGATGCTGAATATCCATTGTTTAAAGGAGAAATAGAAAGATATGATGGAATGTACACAAATATAAAAACTAGCGATAATGTTCCAAATAAAAAATTATCACAATAGTCTGGAGACGTGATGGTATTCTGTCTGTAAGTAATATTGAATTATTTTGTTTATGAGTCTAGGTGCAATTAACTAGGATTAACTAGACATTATTGTACATTTTTGACAGAAAAATGGTTGTTTTAGGCGTGAGTTTTGATGGCATTTTAAAATATGTTGTATTTAGTATCCAATCTATTTCATTCAACTGTTATCATTTCAGACATAGGCAAAGATAGTGCTGTCGGATCAGTAAGAGATTTCCAGATAAATGTCTCAATCCTGTATTCTCCAGATTTTTTTGGAGTCAATGACGTGGAAACATTCATGCTCTGTACAGATAACATTTCACCTTGAATCCACGAGATTGATTCGATGTAATTGTCATCATCTATTATCTGAATGAGGTAAACAAATTTTTGCATAAATTTCTGTTCATTTGTTATGGTTCCAACTATCTGCATTGCTGTATCCGGTGAAAATGACTGCAGTGGATTATCGTTACTGTCAGAGAAAAAAATTGCAGAGTTTTTCATCCTTTCAGTAGAAAGTATAGGGGAGTAGACTTCAGCAGAATCTTCAATTTTTAGATCACCTGATACTGAATGGAGACTTGGCAATGTGCGGTCCTCATACCTGGCATAGATTGAATCTCCCGGTACTGCAAACAGTCTGTCCCCACTTGAGGCACTGTCCTGTACAAAGGATATTGTGGCGTTAAATATCCCTGATTCTTTTGCAGTCTCTATTGCATTGATTAGTATTCCTGCCTTGTCAGAATCAGATGATATACTGATCTTTATCCTGTCCAGTGTTTGGGGATTAAGATTCAAGTCAGGATCAGTTACTTGTACACTTGAGGTTTCATCTATGGGATATCTTGGCATGTCAAAGTCAATCGTTCCTACATTCCAACGTATCTTGGCAGACTTGGTTATTGTATCGCCGTCTCCAAATCTTATGGATATTTTTAACTCATCGTCCCTTTGGGATTCGAGAAAACCGTTGTTCGAGCCGGTTCCCATTGTGCGAGGATTGGTGTCAAGTCTTCCATCCCCATCTACATCGTGCAAAAATCCCGTGAGGGTTATCTCTCCAACATACAATCCGTTTCCAGCTTTTGACAGCTTGTAATTGTTCAGTTGATGATTAGAGGTGTAGATTTTGACGGACGTTCTGTCTGAATCCAGACCATGTTCCGTTATCCTGATGTGTACCTTGTCAGTCCAAGTGTACGTACCCTTGTCAAGAGAGACTGCGCCGTATGCAACGCCTACAAAAACACTTGAAAGCAAAGCTAGTAATGTTAAACATAGGAAATGTCTCATGATGTGACTAAAAGAATACTAAGAAGTTCATAAGGCGTTCTAATTTTTATAAGAAAAATTTAGTCCTCGTAAAAAATCCAGGACAGTCCTTGTACTTCTTCCCATGAAATTAACTTGTCTTGTTTATCTTGATTACTCATGTATGATGTTTTCAAAATTTACATAAAAGCAAAACGAATGATTCGTTCATCTCATTCATCAGGTGAATCGTATCAATTCATAATTGATAAAAGATGATTTGAAAAGGATGGGCCAAATTATGCCCATC
>CAJQMY010000009.1 GCA_905479565.1 uncultured Candidatus Nitrosopumilus sp. | reverse complement strand
ATCTTTCTGGATAGAAGACAAATGCTTTACCTCTCTTCCAGCCTTCAACTGGTTTTACTCTAAGGACATCTGGTCCAAGTGTGGTACAGATTTCTACGCATAGTGCGCATCCGATACACATTTGTTCACTGATGTCTGGAAGTATTGCTACTGGCATAATGAAATTAATCCTTGATTTGTTCTTTATATAATTTGCCTAAAAATATCATCGTATAACGGCGTTTGATATTTTATAACGGCGTTTTAATTTTGATCACAATCTTAGATTTTCATTTTTTATTTCCTTCTTTCATCCATTTTTTCTAAAATACTAATTGTTACATTATTTTCAGTTTTTTTAAGACAATAAACCCCTGTTTTTTCTGATTTAATAATATGTCTTCCACCTGGTGAAAGAATCCACCCATCATTTTCTTTTTTTCGTGCCATTCCAGTTATTAAAACAGATGATTTAACATGATTTCCAATTGATGAAAGTAACATTAAACATGAATTAATGAATATAGCCGATTCTAGATCATCAAACAAGTTGTAGACACCATTAAGAGAGTCGATAATTACTAAAAATCTATTTTTTGATACTTTAGAAATAATTTCTGAGAATTTTTCTTCCCAATCTGTTTTATTTGGACAAAAGATTGTTAGGTTTTCTTTTTTCTGAATCATTTTAGACTCTACATATCCGGCGTATAGTAAATCCATGTCAATGAAAATTATTGGATCCTTAGTTGAATTGATTAATCTATTAAGAAATTCAATTTTATGGAATGGTTTTGAACACAAAATAATATTTGGATTGTTTTGTTCAAGTTTAATTTGAATTTGTGTTAAATCATTATCTATAATTTGTACAGGATTTTTATCCAACACCAAATTAGCATTTTACATATATAATAATGAATTTGACATCTAAAGACATTTCAGATGATTTTCCAACCTCAAAGAAAATCTATCTCAATAATGCATCTGTTTCTTTAGTGCCTACTCAAAGTATTGAGGTTATGAAAGAATTTTTAATCACATACAATTCTATTGGCCCTGATTCCAAAGAATCAGAACTTTTTGTTAATGATAAACTAAAACATGTACGAAAAACTATAGCAAAAATCATTTCTTGCCAACCTAATGAAGTAGTTCTTACTCAAAGTACTACTGATGGCATTAACTTTGTAGCAAACGGATTATCTTTTAATAATAATTCTAATATGATAATTCGTGGAATGACCCATGAACATCATTCAAATTTTTATCCATGGATTAAGTTACAAGAAAAAATTTCTATTCAAAATTTACCCATTGATGATAATGGTTTTTTCAAATTAGATGATTTAGAATTACTTGTTAATAATAATACTAAACTAGTCGCACTTAGTCATGTATTGTATAATACTGGTGCAATCATACCTGTAGAAGAAATAGGAAAAATTCTTGAAGATAAGGTTCCATTTTTCATTGATAGTGCACAAAGTATAGGTTGTATTGGAGATATTGACGTTTCAAAAATTAAATGTGATTTCATGTCGTTTAATGGATCTAAATGGCTTTGTGGTCCTATGGGCACGGGATTATTTTACTGTAAAAGAAGTTCTAGTGAACTATTAGAACCCAAAACTATTGGTGGTGAATCTGCAATCATTTGTGATAATTCAAAGTTATCATACAAAGAATTACCAGATAAGTTTCAAACAGGATTTAGAAATTATGTGGGAGTTGTTGGATTAGAGTCATCTGCAAATTATTTATTAAAATTTGGAATGAATAATATTCGTAAAAAAAATCAACACTTGTCTAATATTTTTAGAGAAGAATTATCAAAAATTCCAAATATTATTTTGTATGGGCCAGATGATCCAAATCTTAGAACAAGTATTGTTTCTTTTAACATCAAAGGATTTGATTCACAACAGATTGTTGATAAACTTGAAAAACAAAATATCATTTTAGCAGTAAGGGAAATTATGGATCAAAAGATAGTACGGGCATCTCCACATTTTTTTAATACTGAATCTCAGATTTTAGATGTAGTTGATAAAATAAAGAAATTATAGATTTTCTTGCTCTTCTATTACCATCATTGTTAGTGTGGATTGAACTTTACTAATTTTTCTAACTTTGTTGGTAATGATTGCACGTAATTTTTCAGCATCATCGGAAATTAACTTTAGTACAATATCGTATACTCCGTATACGCCTTGAACCTCATATTTGACGTCTTCTTCTGTGAGAATTTGTTTTACCTCATTAATGATTGATTCATCTGATCCTAAATCAGAATTTAACAGAACATATGCTGTAGGCACAAGGAGTTTTTCATGAGATCGTATTTAACCTTTCATTCTTTAAAATTGATTAATCATCAATACGTTCTGATGATATGAAACCCGTGGATTTGTCACTTACAATATCAGAATCTATCCCAAGTTTTCCTGGATCTCCAACTCCAAAATTCATTGACTGGTCAGATATAGAACATGAAGGATATAATCTTGAACTATTATTCCTGAGTTCACACACAGGAACACATCTAGATGCACCATTTCATTTTGTTAAAAATGGTTTGAAAATCCATCAAATTCCTCTTAATAGACTTCTTGGAAAAGCAGTTCTAATCAAACTCAAAAAACCAAAGAATACTTCTATTACTAAATCAGATATTACATCATTTGAAAAAAATAATGGCAAAATTCCAAATCATTCTTCAATCTTTTTCTTTACAGATTGGCAAAAAAATTTGAAAAAAAATAATTATTTTACCGAAAATCCTGGATTAGATATATTGTCTGCAAAATATCTTGTATCTAAAAAAATCAATTTAGTTGGCATTGATTCTCCCAGTATAGATCTTGGAAAAGATGAATCATTTTCTGTACATAATATATTATCTAAAAATAATATTTTAATTGTAGAAAATTTAGCAAATATGAATAAAATACGATCTTTGAAATTTATTTTTACAATTCTTCCATTAAAGCTAAAAAATGCTACAGGTTCTCCTGTACGTGCAATAGCGTTATAATTACACTATTACGTAATACTAAAAATACAGAACAATTCTAAATTTAACATGAGTAAGCCTGGGAATATTTGGAGAAAGGTTCATGGTAAAATTACAAAAAAACCAACTAATTTTTCTTGGTTAATTGAAGAAAAATTAGCAGGCTCAGGCATTCCAACAAGTTTAGGTGAATTTGATTGGCTTCTAAATCAAGGCGTAAAATCAATTGTTACTATGACTGAACAAGCATTACCTAACGATTGGATACAAAATATAGGATATCTTCATGTACCAACTCCTGATTTAACAGCTCCTGATATGGATAGAATAGATTCAGCTGTAGATTTTATTCATGAAAAAATTAAAAATGATCAAGCTGTAATGGTTCACTGTGCAGCAGGAATGGGAAGGGCTGGAACAATACTAGCATGCTATTTTATAAAATACAAAAAATTTTCAGCTGTTGATGCAATTGAAAAAATTCGAGATGAAAGACCAGGCTCTATTCAATCTGAAGTACAAGAGCTAGCTATTGGATTTTATGAAAAACATGTAAGAAATTAGTTTAAACAAATTCTGAAACTAATTTCCCATCAACAATTTTAATTTTCAA
>CAJQMY010000008.1 GCA_905479565.1 uncultured Candidatus Nitrosopumilus sp. | reverse complement strand
CGCATATGATTTTGTCATGTTTGATTGCTTTGATGGGCGTGCACCTGTACCAACCCTGCATGCTGCAATAATATATCAAAATGACACGCACGTCATAGATAACAAAAATTGTCAATGGGAATTAAGACAATGAAAACTGGACTGTTGCTGGAAATAAATCCAAATATTGATGAATGCTTTTATGAAAATTTATAATTTTACGAGTGTTTTCTCTGATTTGTTTTGTGTAATCCACAGATCAGGATCTGTCTTTTCTCCTTTTTGTTTGATGAATCCTTCAGTGTTTACAGTTATTTGTTCTAATACTTTTTTTACAATTTCCATATCTTTTTTTGAAATCTTGGCCAATCCAATGTTTCTTATCTCAACAATACAATCAATTATGGAATCTACGATATCTTTGGATTTTTTTGTCATGAAGATTAGATTGCTTCTACGATCTTTTGGATCTGACTGTCTTGTGATATAATTTTCCTTTTCCATCTTGTCTATTATTGGCACTAGTGTTGGAGCTTCGACAAATGCCATATCTGCAATGTGTTTTTGTGTAATTCCTTCTTTCATCGATAATATGACAATTATTTTCCACTGTGCCCCAATAAGGCCAAAACGTTCACGTAGTTCAATGTCTGCAGCTTTTTCCCATGCTTTGGCAGATGTTTTTAACATTAATCCTATGCTCTCTTGCAGATCCAGTGTTTTCATTTCAGATTCCTTCTTGTTCTAATCCCATATTGGCTAATTAGTCTTCTATTAATTAATATAATAACTATTAAATTAATAATAATTAGTACCCTAATCTTTATTATTAACTGATGCGTAAAATTGTGGGTATGGGCTATGAGTACAAAATTTTAAGTGGTCCGATCAAATCAGGCATATCATTTGGAAATGATTTGAAGGTATTTTATTTCATTATGGCATGTGTGATCTCAGTCTCATTAATTCAGAATATCTATGCACAAACAACTACCGAACAGGTTTCATTGTCTGGAGACTTGCAGAATAATCCTACGGCCCAGGATATCTTAGATAAAATTGAAAGAAGCAAAAAGATGATTGAAAAATTACAAGCAAAGAATTTTGAAACATTAGAAAGACAAAAAGAACTAGAAGAAAAAAGAACTGAGGCCCTAATATATCTAAATGATGATTTGAAAAAATGGGAGGATTTGTGGGGACACTATACATTTGACAAAATGGTTGAACGCGCACTTGAAAATAGTCCTGCAAAGTTTACTGATACGATTTATGATCATCCTCTAAAATTTACTGCTTCTAAAATTAATGCTGGTCGTGCTGCACTGTATAACGTAGTCGAAAACGGAGGTGGTCCTGAAGAGGCAAGAGATGCTTTTGTCAATGCTGCACAGATTACAAAATCTGAAATGATATCGGCCAATGCGTTATACAACGTTTTAGCTGGAAATGCGTATTATAACCAACAAATTCTGTTTGATTCTGATGGACAATTCAATCTTAATTTGTTTGGGGACAAACTACACAAATATTATCTTGATTATAGGACCAATCCCGGATATTTACTGGCAAATCCTAAAGATACTTCGTCATGGAACGACTTGAGTGAAACTGATCCTGATACGCACTGCAGAGATGATTATGTTTTGATATATAGAGAGCATGCTGAGGACTATGTTTGTGTGACCGAGTACACTGCCGAAATGTGGCAAAGACACGGTATGGGAAGTCCAGTTGACAAAAAAATTCAGACTATTCCTAACGAATTAACTAGAATTCAAATGAATCATGATAGAATATCTGAAAAGGTATTGGGAATTAATCTAAAAATCCAAAAAGCTCATGAAGATTATGAGGCACAAATCGATAAAATGGAGAAAAAGCATGATTTTCTGTTTGTAGAACTGGAGGAAAAACAGAAAGAAGAAAAAATTGTCCTGCACAAACTCAATACCGATGAAATATCTGTGGAAAATTTTAGCACACAAATTACAGATATTCGTGAAAAATATTCAGCAGTCGAAAAAAATATGATCAAAGAAAAATTTCAAATCTTAGACATCATGGAAAAATCACTAAAAAATAATCTTGACGTTTTGATATCAAAATATGAACATGATTCTGAAATTAAGATTAATTGGAACACTGAACAAAACACGTATGGTGTGACAATGAGGATATGACCATGACTGATATGCGCAAACCCCCTACCTTGATGAAACGCATTGCAATTTTGGGAATTGGAATTGTTTTTGTACTCTTGTTTATGACAAATCCTGTTTTTGCGCAGACTTCTTTAAACTTTGAAGAGCCCATTGAATTATCTGGCGATTTACTAAATGATCCGATTGCTCAAGATATACTAAAGAAAATAGCTCAGACAAAAAAAATGATGGAAGAATTGAAACAAAAAGAGTATGAACAGAATCAGGCACAAGAAAATTTGGAAAAAATGCGTAAGATGTCGATAGAAAATTTGAACAAAAAACTTGCAGAGTGGGAAAGATTGTGGGAGAAGTACTCCTCCAAGAATTCTTTTGAGAAATTTGTAAATAAGAAATCATCATATGTTCAGGGAGTTTTCTGGGATCAGTTTCAATTCCAAGAGCAAAGAGCTAGTGCGGGAAGAACTGCAATGAATGTTGTATTGACAAATGGGGGAGACATGGAGGATGCAAAGAATGCATATCATAATGCTGCATCAATGCAAAGAATTGAGCTAGTGGAAATGAATGCGCAGTTTAACGTAAAACATAATCTTGCAGATTACACAGAACAACATGTGTTCAATTCTACGGGAAAAGTCCATCCGTCTCCTGCTACTCAGAAAAAACTTGGATCTATTTATTCAGACTATAAAGAGCAACCAAGTTACATTTTGGCAAATTATGATGATGATGGTCTGTATAAAATTGGTTCAGACGCCACCTGTAAAGAAGGATTTGTCTTGGTATTTCGTGTAGTGTCTGGAAATCAATCATGCGTTGTAGAGGGACTTGCAGAGAAATGGGTCTCTGATGGGGTGCCTGGAATTGTCGTTTCAGGTAACGCTCCGCAGTTTGTCCAAATTGAAACAAATCCTGGTACCCAATGTGAAAAAGGACATTTAGTCGTTTATCATATTGTCCTATCAGAGTATCAATGTGTTTTAGAATCTACTGCAAAAGAGATGATGGATGTCAAAATTGCAGAAATTCATACGCTTGTAGAATATATTTTTGACAAGGACGATCAAAAAATAATTATTGATGAAATATACGACATAAATCAAAAAATTTTCAAATTACAAACTGAATATGATCTTAAAAGAAATGCATTAGAGTCAAAATATTCTGCCATGCTTGAAAATGACAATTTACTTGCAAAACAGAAAATGCAGGACATAATTAAAGAATACAAAATTGATACGGGCATTACAAAAGAAAATGTGTCACAATTAATTTCAGAAATAAGATCCAAATCCAATCAAAACACTGAAGAAATTAATAAAAAAAGATCTAACGCAATGCACGATCTTGAACTGGAATTAAAAAAATCCATTCTAAAAGTAGTCAAAGGTTATGAGAATAATGATAAAATAAATGTAGGTTGGGATTACTTGAGTGAGCAACCTGTTGAATCTCGTGTGGCCATTGAAGAAAAGAAAATAGAGCCTGTTATAGTACGATTCAATGAAACTTACCGTGACAAAATACATTTAGATAATTTTAACCTGGTCAATTCATTTGGTCATGCATTTGATGAGATAAAGTCTGAGCAAGTTTTACAGATTGTCGCTGACATCACAAACATTGATTCTGATCAACAAGATTTCATTTACATGGTTGAAATAAAAGATGATTCAAACACCATAGTTCAACCTGCAAAATGGATGAAGGGAATGCTGAATTCAAATCAAACCCTGAATGTCGGCTTATCCTGGATTCCAAAAGAAACTGGCAAGTATACCGCGATTGTTTCTACGGGCATTGGAACTGATTCTGTTTCACCGATGGCCGATATCGAAATCGATGTAAATCCTGAAGGACGTATTTCTAATAGTGATTATTGTAAAAATGGGTATGAATTACTTTTCAAATATGCTGATAATTCACCTATATGTGCGACCCCACACACTGCTTCAAAACTAATCGACATAGGGTTGGCTTTTGCCTGATTCTACATTTTAATGGATGCTGAAAACCAGACTTTTGATAATTATTGGAATTAGTATGGGAATTCCTGTGTTTCTTACAGCATATAATCGAACTATAAATAAAGAGAAAAGTTGGAAAATTTGTCTCTAGTAAAAGTCTCTGAATCGTAAAAAGACCGATAGGCTTGTTAGAATAAGAAATAATGGTTGTAATCGGTATGACGTTGTTAGAATTGGCAGAACATACAGTAGTGGGAATTGGAATATCTATTGTAGCTAGCATTATTGCTATGGATGGATTAGTTGTGAGTTCCCGTGAAGAATAAATCTATGATCATTCTAACAAGTTTATGATTGTAATTTCTGGATAATTGAAAAATCGTGGTGCAGGGGTTAGACCGCATGTTGTATAGACATCTACATCATTTACAATGTGATGTCGATAGTCATAATCTCCTTCAAATCCGACTAATTTTGGAATTGAACCTATGTATGGTAATCTCACTTGTCCACAATGTGTGTGCCCAAACAAATACACGTCAGCAGTTTTTTTATTGATTTCTAAATTATTTTGATTATGCGTAAATAAAATTTTGAACTCATTTGTTGTTCCTGCAAGTGCCTTGTCAATGTCTCTTAAACCTGCCCAGTAGGAATCTAATCCGATAATTGCAACATTGCTGATTATGATATTTTCATTTCTGAGAATTTTTATTGGAGTATTGTTTTCTAAATGTTCTATTATTGTTTCTGCAAGTTTGAAATTGGCATTGTTTCAATCAAGAGTGTATATGTTATAATCGTGATTTCCTAAAACCCCATATGCTCCGTATTTTGTTTTAATCTTTGCTAGTGGATCAAGTGATGGCAGCTCGTCTACACTTCTATCAATAAAATCACCTGCAATGATCAATATGTCTAGATTTTCTCCATTAATGATATCTACCATACGTTGAACAAAAACAGGATTAGAATTTTGCCTTTGAAAATCAGATATAAAACCTATTTTCATTTCAGTTCTGGCATTTGAAATATTCAATTCATTTATCTCAATTATGTTGGGTTCGATTACAAATGCATCTATTGCTAATATTGTTATAATTATCATAAAAGTTATGAGAATGATTTTCTTTTTTGGCAGAATTTATTTCAAGTACGAATCTTTAAAATCCATTACTATGTAGATGAAATCATCTTTTTGATCAAGGATGTAAAACATTGTCAGAGTAGATACAATCAAAAATTCTATCAGCAGACAATGTTGGTATGCTATTTTAAAAAAAGAAAAAAAGAAAATAGAGTTTAGTCTACTTTCTTAATGATTTTGTGTTGTCTAATTCGATTCTGATATCTTTGAGTTCCTCCCTTAGTTCAGAAACTCTCTCAGAATCTCTGCTTTCTAGGGTCGCTTTTAGCTCTTGCAACTTTTCCACAAATGTGGCCCTATCTGCATCAATATCTGCATCGCCAGATGATTCAGACAATCTTTCCTCGAATTTGTCGATTTTGTTTGAAAGTCTGTCAACTCTTTTCTCGATTTTTTGAGAATGATCAATTTCTTTTGTGATGCTTGTTGTATTGGCTGCATCAGCTGCATCGACTACATAGATTGTTGCAGTGGCAGTCTCAGATTCTGAATCTTTTTGAATTGACTTTAAGGTCCATACTAGGTATTTGTCATTGTTTTCATTTACAACAACTCCGATATGGCCTCCTAGGACATCCAATCCATCTGCAGCTTCACTTAGTGAAACTGAAACTTGATTTCTTAGGGTTTGTCTATTGACATCATCAGTAATCTGAATAGAGCCAACAAATCCTTCAACCTCTATGATTTTGTGATTTTTCTGACCCGTCCATTTGCCATGCATGTCATCACTTGGTTCTGCCATTGCAAGTGGGGATGCAAAGGCAAACATCAAAGCAAAGACTGCGGCAAATGCTGGAATCAGATATGTTGTTCTGTTCATTGAAAAACAGATGTAATTTTGAATAAAAGGACCTGTTATCCAATGTGACGTAAAAATGTTACCTGACCTTTATCTGGTAAAATGGTGCAAGTAAAAGAAGCTAGGTACAATGATGATATATTATGGAATGTGTTTTTAGAGGCGACTACTTGTGGCACGTGAATATCGGGATAGAATTTACATTAGGAAAGATATCTTGTTGAAACTTTACGAATATGGCGAAATGAATCAGAGTAGGTTGATGAGTATTTGTGGATTAAACAATGTAAAACACAAGGGAATTTTGGATAGTATGGTGACTAAACATATGATTGAAAGAAGAGAAGATGCCTGGGGACGTAAGACCATTTTCAAGTACAAAATTGCCCAAAAAGGAAAAACACTCCTTGAAGAAGTCTTACAGAGATATGAGGATTTATTCCCAAGAGATGATGGGGGAAAGTAACGTTGGTTAAAGATAAAAAAGAAAATTACGAAAATATTTTTGAGATTCTAGATGGAATAATGTTCCAACTAAGTAAAACAAAAAAGATGTTTTTAATTATGATTTTAACAGTTTTGATAATTCCTCCAGCTGCTCTACTTGTAATGTTGTCTGCTACTGAACGACCATTTGAAGATCAATTGGAGCAAAGACTTCAAGATCGACTAGATAAAGGGGATATAACTCAGGAAGAATTTGATAATGTCAAAAATAAGTTTGGTAATGACAAACCGCGCAATTCATTGCATTTGCCCCAAATGATAATCATTGTAATTTCTCTGATATGGCTTGGAGTGGGAATTAGACAATGGGTTGTTCTCTCCAAATGGGATAAAAAATATCTACAATTCAAGACGAAACAGAAAGAGATTGATAAAGAATTAGAAGATGATTATGATGAATAATTCTCGTAAGTGGATTATTTGACTGGTTCAAGTCTTAATGGATTTAAATCTGAAAATTTGAAAAGTATCTTTACTGCGTTTTCTTTAAATATATTTTCTGAGTCAGTTCGTTGTTTATGAAACAAATTTTATCTCTAATTGTCGCGTTTGCAATATTTGGAGTAATTTTTAGTGTCTTACCTTCAGCACATGCTCAAACTTCCGATGTTGAGACTAGTGAACAAACAACCCTTGGCGATGAATTGTTAAATGATCCTCTGGCACAAGAAATCTTACAAAAGATTGAGGAATCAAAAAGAAAGATTGCCAAGCTAGAAAAGCAAAATTATGATAATCTGCAAGCGCAGAAATTCCTTGAAGATAGACGTTCAGTGGCATTAGAGAGATTAAACCAATCTTTGGCTTTATCAGAAGAAGAGTGGCATGAATTTTCTCCCAAAGTTGCATATCAAAAATTTGTCGATAAAATGCCATCTGGTGTTCAAGGAGTTTACGCAAAGCAATTTGACTTTACCGAATCAAAGCATGAATTGGGTGTGGCGGCAAAAGGCAAAGCACTTGATAATGGGATGATCTCTTCCAAGGCACTACAACAATTCAACAGTGCTGCAAGATCAACTGTGAATGAACTCAATGTTTACAATGAAGAAATTCAGCCTGATACTTCTGCTGAAATCCAAACAAAAATTGCAATCATTCAAGGTTATATTGATACAGATAATGCGAGTTACTTTTACCATCATGCAGGATTAAAAGGTGAATTGAATGCAAAATATTCTATTGAAGTAGAAAATGAAAGAAAAGAATTGAGGGAAATTCTAAAAGAATACGATGTTGGTACCATGCCCAGAGAAGAACTTACTGAACAACTTGGATTTATACGAGAAAAATACGCTTCAATTAAAGAAAACCTGTTAGATGAAAATGCAAAAATTCTATTTGAATCTGATAAAAAACATATGGATTCTATACAACGCACGATAGACAGAATAAACAATAATGAAGATGTATCTCCATTTATTAAAGCGATATGGAATTCTGAAACTCATTCCATTGAACTTGTTAGAAAATAATTGACAGAATTCAAGTAAGAAATTAAAATGATGTTCTCTGATTGATTTGGAGATCTCATATTCATCATGATGTAAAACTATTTTTGTAAATTTGCTTAATCATATCTTCTCAAGTTCTTTTTTATAATCCAAATGCATCGTTGAGGGTTTTCCCAACATTCAAAGATGGGTAATTATGGGTAAATTTGAATTGGAACATAACTATGATTAAAACAAAATGTGATAGATGTGGTACTGATTTAGGCACAGAAAGCAAGAAAACAAAGCAACGATTTTGTGGAAATTGTAAGAAAAAGTTTGATTTGTATAAATAATTGATTTTTGAATTATTCGACTGGTTTCTTTTCTTTTCTAGTTGCACTATCTTTTTTCCTTCTTGCGCCAAAACTAATCAAAACCAATAAGAATCCTATGCCTACTAAAATACCTGATAACATTTGATAAGCTTGATTTTGATCTTCAGCTATTAACAAATCAATGACTTCTTCTTCACTCATCCCTGCTTCTCCTATTGGCTGTTCGGCAGATGCAATGGTTACTATGATTCCTGCGATGATCATTGTCAGTCCTCCTGTTAGAATTCTTTTGTCGACAAGAACCATGTATACTTTTGATTAGTTTTTACCATATATTAGGTATTTTAAAAATTAAAATCCTTCAGGTGGTTTTTGAACAAAGACATTGCAAACTAGCGCATCTGTTTTTTCATCTCTGTATTGTACATTGCATGAAACAAATTTTCCTTTTAGTGCCCGTTCTAAATTTTCTTTAGTTTTCTCTTCATATTGTGGTTGTTTAGGATCATCAATTTTACTCATTATTACTTTTTCAACTTTGCCATATTGTTCTTGGTTGTCTTTTCTTGTATGGCTAACTAGTAATTCAAAAGCATTGTTTGTGAGAATGCTAAGTACTGCTCCGCCTATCCCATCGCCCATATTGCTATTTTTTTTCGGTTCTATAATTACTTGCTGGCAATACTGATCTCAAAGTCTGGAACAAGTTTTTTCTCTTTTGCCATTTTAAACAGTCTTCTAATTGATTCCTCGCCTCGGTCTCCCATGTTTACAGTTACGTGGTTTACATACATTTTTACAAATTTTTGAATCAGACTCTGTTCTTTACCTCTGGCATATTGCATTGCATATTCTATTGCATCATCAAAATGCTCTATTCCAAATTCTATTGATTTTTGTAGATATTTATCAAACTTTACTATTGTCTCCATGCCTAGGTCTGTTCTCATTACATTGATTCCTAGAGGTACTGGTAACCCGTCTGTGGTTTTGTCCCACCATTCTCCGATATCTAAAATTTTAACATTGCCTTCTTGTTCATAAGACAACTGAGTTTCATGAATCACTAATCCAACATCTACTTTGCCCGATTTTACAGATTCTGGAATGTCGCTGAAATTCATTTCAACATAATCAAACTTTCCAATCATTAATTGTAGCAACAAAAATGCTGATGTCATCTTTCCTGGAATTGCAATTTTACATTTTTTGATTTCATCAATTGTCATCTGTTTTTTAGCAGTAATGATTGGGCCATAGTTAATTCCAAAACTACCTCCACTTCTCAAGATTGTATACCCAGGAATAAACGCACATGCATGAACTGAAACTGCAGTTACATCAAGTTCTGGATTTGTTGCCTTGCGATTTAATTTCTCAATGTCTTCAATAACGTGGTTTATCTTAAATTCTGGAGATGGGACTTTGTCTGTAAACATTCCATAAAACATGAATGCATCATCTGAATCAGGAGTATGGCCTACAGAAATTTCCATAACTGTTTCCTTGATTCTGGTAATAAATACCAAAAAGAAGAGAAAGAAAAAATACCAATTTGTCTATTCAAAAAGATCCATGATGTTTCTAACTCTATGATTTACTGATCTTTTCAAAAACTAAGGTTTAATACCTGAATCTAAAGTTTTGCGAATATGGCAAAATTCAAGTCTACTTCAGATGTAATGAAAATTATCAAAAATAAGTCAAATATTCGTAACTTTGGTGTAATTGCACACGTAGACCATGGAAAGACGACAATGAGTGACAGTCTTTTGGCAAACTCTGGAATTATTGCTCCCTCAGCTGCTGGAAAAGCCCTTGCAATGGACTTTGATAAGGAAGAGCAAGAAAGAGGAATTACAATTTACCAAGCAAACGTTACCTTGCTCTTTGCCCAAAAAGATCAAGAATATGTAATTAACATGATTGATACTCCAGGCCACGTTGATTTTAGTGGAAGGGTAATTAGAAGTCTCAGAGCAATTGATGGTGCAGTAGTAGTTTGTGACGCAGTAGAAGGCATCATGACACAGACTGAAACTGTAACTAGAATGGCACTAGAAGAACGAGTAAAACCAGTTTTGTTTATCAACAAAGTGGATAGACTCATCAAAGAACTAAGATTAACTCCAGAAAAAATGCAAGCACAATTGGCAGAAGTCGTTTCAAATTTTAATACTCTAGTTGACACATATGCAGAGCCAGAATACAAAGAGAAATGGAAAGTTTCCATTCAAGATGCAAGTGTAACATTTGGTTCAGCCAAAGATAGATGGGCAATTAACACTGATTTAATGAAAGAAAGAGGAATCACATTCAAAGATGTAATTGATGCTTATACTGAAGAAAAACTTGATACCCTTATAGAGAAAGCTCCATTGGCTGATGCGGTACTTGGAATGGTGGTAAAACATCATCCAGCGCCAGCAGATGCAATCAAGTACAGAATTCCACAAATTTGGAAAGGGGATTTAGAATCTGATGTTGGTAAAGCTTTGCTTGCAGGCAGTGATGACGGTCCAACAATTATGATGGTTGTAAATATGGTTTTAGATCCTGCAGCAGGTCCTGTTGCGATTGGAAGATTATTTTCAGGTACTATCAAAGATGGTCAAACTTTACACATTATAGATGAGAAAAGAGAAGGACGTGTTCAATCTGTTAATTTCTTTATGGGTAACCAAAGAGAACAAGTTGGTGAATTGGGAGCAGGAAATATTCCAGCTTTGCTGGGATTAACTGAATGTAGAGCTGGAAATACACTATCCTCAGTTAAAGGGATTCCGATGTTTGAAGGAGTAAAATATGTTTCAGAACCGGTCGTTCAAGTTGCTATAGAGCCAAAACATCCTAAAGATTTACCTAAACTTGTAGAGATTTTAAAGCAACTCACAATTGAAGATCCAAATTTGGTTGTAAAAATTGATGAGGAATCGGGTGAGACAATTGTTGCAGGAATGGGTGTGTTACACTTGGATGTTGCAACACATAGAATCCAAGATGCAAAATGTGAGATTATAACATCTGAGCCTTTGATTAACTATAGAGAAACTGTAAAGGGAGGTTGTGAGCCAATCATGGCAAAATCCCCAAATCGTCACAATAAAATTTTCATGAAAGTGGAACCATTAGAGCCAGAGATTGCACATATGCTAAGAACTGGTGAAATTTCAGATATCAAAGATAAAACTGTAGTCAAAGATCTGTTGAAAAATGCAGGGTGGGATACTGATACAATTAAGAGAATTATGAAATTTGATTCACGTGGTAATGTTTTGATTAACGGAACGAAAGGTGTTCAGTTTGTACAAGAGTCAACTGATTCTATTAATTCAGGATTTGAGGAAGTGATGAAAGAAGGCCCTCTCTGTAAAGAACAGATGAGGGATTGTAAATTCATCTTTACTCACTTTGTCCCTCACGAGGATACGGCACACAGAGGTTTGTCTCAACTAGGACCTGCATCAAGACGTGCATGTATGGGTGCCTTGCTTACTGCAGGAACTGCGGTGTTGGAGCCAACTCTGGCAATTGAAGTTCGTGTGCCTACTGATTTGGTTGGAAATGTTGCAACCATTCTTTCTGGTAAGAGAGGCAAGGTACTTGATATGTCGCAGAAAGGCGCATCAAGTATTGTAACTGGTGAGATTCCAGCTTCAGAAACTTTCACATTGTCTGAAGCCATGCGAGGACAGACTGCCGGTCGTGCAACCTGGAATACATCATTCAAAGAATGGACTGAGGTTCCAAAATCATTACTAGGTCCAGCAGTAGCTGACATTCGAAAGAGAAAGGGATTGGCCCCAGATCCACCAGGCATCAACGAATTTATCGATAAAGAATAAAAAGGGAAAGCCCCCCTTCTGGGCGTGAAAACGCACAGTGACTTAAGTAATGATTAAAGTTGATTTGAAGTGGAAAATTCCAAACTGATTGTTATATATTGATTCGAATATTGTAATACTTTCATGTTTTATTGTAAAAACAGTCAGACTATGAAAAAATATAGTTAATTAGTCATGAAAAAATATAAATTTATTGGTAAAATTACGGAAAATTTACGTATTTGTTATTTTGATCTTTTCTATTGTTACTATTACAACCATTCCGGAGGTCTTTTCTCAAATACCAGATTATGACATTGATTTATCTCTGGATACTACCTGTGTCGGTTCTCCTGTATTTGGCTCCGAAGGAATAACTTGTACGGCAATTGAAACAAATAATGGTCCAGGTCAATACCCTGGTGGAGATTTTAATTTTGTAGGTGGTTCATCTGGCGAATTTAATTTCAGCATAATAACTTCAGGACCTAATACCAACGGATGTAACGAATCTCCTCCTTTTGTAGATTGTGAAATTGGCCCCTTAGATAATGGTGAAGTTGCATCTTATACTTTTAGAATTACTCCTGATACATCAGCTGCATCCGGTTCTTATCTTTATGATCAAGGATTTACTGGATCTGATAGATTTCCAGACAATAATTTTGCAACATGGGATTTTGAGTATGTTGCTACATCGTCAAACGACTTACCAACACTTGATCCAATTGGTAATCAACAAGTTGATGAAGGTGACACACTAAGTATTGGTCTAACAGCTACAGATCCTGACGGCGATTCTCTAACATTTTCTACTAGTGATCTTCCATCATTTTGTGTACTGACTGACAATGATGTCGGTACTGGAAGTGTGTTCTGTGCACCTGGATCTGATGATGCTGGATTATTTGACATTACAGTTACAGTAACTGATGATGGCACTCCCGTAGAGACAGATGATGAAACATTCACACTGACAGTAGTCAATGTACCAGAAGAAGACACAACATCTCCAGAAATAACAGTGCCACAAAATATCATTGAAGAGGCCACAAGTTCTGATGGTGCAAATGTCAATTATGATGTTTTTGCAGAAGATGATGTTGATGATTCCGTAACTCCGACATGCACTCCAACTTCTGGTTCAACATTTCCGATAGGTGACTCCACAGTAACATGTATCGCAGAGGATACAGCAGGAAATCAAGCAGAAGCACAATTTAATGTAAATGTACAAGATACCACATCTCCTGTGGTAATTATAGAGACTCCCTCTAATGGCGCAACCGTACAAAGTCCACTTACAGTATCTGGTACTGCATCTGATGCCGTTGGAATAGATTCCATACAAGTTAGTGTAAATGGAGGTCCACCGATAACACCAACAGGACTTGTTAATTGGGTGATTGAAATAGTCTTGATCGCAGGACTAAACAATATAGTTGTACTAGCCGGAGACTCAGTTGGAAATGAAGGAGAAGATACTATTCAAGTGGATGGGGATGATGGGGTCTCAGTTGAAGTACCAAAAGAATGTGCCAATATTGTTATAACAAATATAATTGATAATAGAGATTTCCGTCTTGGAAATAATTATGCTGGAACCAATGAAAATGATCTCATTCTGGCATCAGACAACGGGGATACAGTTCAAGGACTTGAAGGAGATGATTGTATAGTTGGGGGATCTGTTCGTGATAAACTAAACGGTGATTCTGGCAAGGATGTAATATTAGGTAATGGAGGCAATGACACGATAACTGGAGGACCTAACAATGATAAAATTTGGGGTGGTCCCGGTGATGACAACATAGGTGGTGATTCTGGCAAGGATCAAATATGGGGTGAAAGTGGTAAAGATACCATATTTGGAGGACCTAACAATGATAAAATTTGGGGTGGTTCTGAAAATGACGGAATAGTAGGTCAAGGCGGAGATGATAAAATATGGGGCGAAGGCGTAAATGATGGACTATTTGGCGGTGACGGCGTGGATACGATAAGAGGAGGTATCGGCAATGACTTCATAGAAGGCAATAATGGAAATGACCATTTGTTTGGTGGAGATAACAATGATGAGATCTTTGGCGGTGACGGCGTGGATACGATAAGGGGAGGATCTGGTGATGACGAAATAGAAGGTAATCAAAAGGTCGACAAAATATATGGTGAAGAAGGAGATGACAAACTTGATGGGGGTCCTGGCAATGACAGATTATTTGGTGGTAGTGATGATGATACCATATGGGGCCGTAACGGCATGGATATCATAAAAGGTGGGGGAGGCAGTGATACCATATTTGGCGAGCCTCTTAAAGACAAGATAGAAGGTAACAATGGAGGTGATTTCATAGAAGGTGAAGGAGGAGATGACGAAATAAGAGGTGGTAAGCATAATGACACGATAGGCGGGGGCCCTGGTGATGACGAGATATCTGGCGGCCCTGGTGATGACAAATTATTTGGTGATGCAGGAAATAAAGATAAATTAGTTGGTAGTTCTGGCAAGGATACTTTAGATGGTGGTGCAGGAAATGATGATGCATGTGATACTGATAGGAAAGACAATCCGCCAGTTGAATGTGAAAACATAAAATAGAAAATTAATAATTATATCTTTGATTTCTTAAAATAATCCAAGCTAATTGACATCGAGTCAATTATTTTCCAATCATTGATATCTCTTAATTCTTCAAACCACATTCTCTTTTTATCTGCATTTAGATTAACCAATCTTTCGACAGTTTTGAATTTCCCAATCTCTCCAATTGAATTGGACAGTATGGATGTTCGTAATCTGCCAACACGTAACACATTCATTATCTGATACAGATTACCCTCTTTCTCTATTGTATCCAAATGTTCAATCTGCTTGTTTCCAAGATTTCCAATTCCTCTTTTCTTCCATTTACCATTGAATCTGTAGATGCCATTTTGTAAAACATAGACGTCATCTCCTGAATTCTCATGGGCAAATCCACCTAATTTGGTAGAATTCACGTCTAGTTTCTTTGTAGATGTGATGGAATCCGTAGCAAATGACACTACATCTCTTTCAATGTCATGTTTCTGGACAAACTCATACGGCATTGCCCGAGTCACGCCTGTAATCGTGCTTGCAATGACTGGCGAGAACAGATTGCCAATCCTATCTTCAACTCTCTGGGCAGTCTTGCCATATGTGGAATTTAGTATTATTTTTAATGGCAACTACAACAGGTTGTTTTGTGCAGATCCTGTCTATACTGCATTTAAGAAAAAATACCCTATGCCACTAAGATCTTTGAGCGTTGGAACAAGGGTAAGAGTAGAACGGAACACTTCATGTCTATTATGAATAAAGAAAATTAAGATGTATTTTTCATAGTGCTTTATTTTCATAGTAAAAGTTGGTACAATTATAGAATGTACCACTTTTTTTAATGCAATGTTTCTAAATTTTAATAGTTGCAACATAACTGTCTTGTGGTTACAAATTCTAATTGTGCCTTATTTCCATATGTTTCAGGATTTAACGGACATGATGACGTTTCTGTACACACAATAAATTCCCTGGATGCTCTGGCATATGAATTTGAACATGACAGAGCTTACATTCAAATCTATACAGATGATGGAGTGCATCCAGAAAATACATGGTTCGGTGATTTGCTTACTTCCGATGAGATGAAGGGCGACATTGAACCTACTAATCTTGTTAAAATTCCTTCAAAATCTTATGTTGGGTATGAAGAGCCGTTCAAACTAAAAGATCCAAAAGCCTCAATACTAAAACTAATTGAGCTTCTAGAAATATCTCTAGAAGAAAACATGAATTTCTTAATTCTAAATGAGTTGATGGATACGGCAGATTCAGAGCCAGTGATGGCAAAAATATTTGAAGAATCTCACCATCTGTCTGACTCTGAAGATTCAACTTTTACATGTGGTCTTGGAACTGAGGAGATAAACGGAATATATGTAATAGCCAAAAATATTTCGTTGAATGTAAATACTCAAGCATTCCAACAAACAGGAATGATTGAGCAATTTCTAAAGTGGTTAAGATTGGTATGAATTCTAAGATTCTTCTTATCTTTTGTTTTTTTGTCATAATGCTTGTTTCAAGTACTGGAAATGTTTTTGCAAATCATGGTAGTGGAAGCGGCGGTGGGTGTTCAGGAGATTGCACACCTCCCACGTTAGGTCTGGGTGATAATGGACGAGTTTACGTTGAGAATGGTATTTCGATTAATGGTAATGAGTTTGCTGTTTCTCATTTTCAACAGGAGATCCCCTCCCAAATCTTGAAAATAAATGAACCTGCAACAATCTCTTTGAAGGTATTTGAAAACGCAGGTCCCTCGTATCTGACACATGTATTTCTTATGTTTGGTCCTGAAGGAAAAATAGTATCTGGAGTAAGAGTCCAACCATCTGATGTTGAAATAATTTGGGAGCAAATACTTGATGGAAAGCCGTCCGTTAGTGTAGTTGATCCAAATAATGTTTTATCTAATGTTACTATGGATTCTAATCTAAGTGAAGATGCATTTGGAAATGAAGGTAAGGTAACTGAGATTGCCTTTAAATTTACGCCTATTCAGAAATTCAATACTGATGTCCTTATGGTCAAAATGTGGGATTTTAAGAGAAATTCCTGGACAAATTATTTCTACAATTCCATAATTATAGATGATTCCAAATCCGAGATTGGTAAAAATACTGTGATTTCTGAAGATGATAATTCCAAACTAGAGATACCAAACTGGTTCAAAGATAATGCTGGATTTTGGACACAGAATCAAATTGATGATGAAACATTCATTGCTGGTATAGAATATTTAATCGAGCAAAAAATAATGAATATTCCAAACCTTCAAAAATTCGAATCAAAACCTGTACTATATTTTATAGATATTGAAAAGGATGTACGCCATTATGTTGACAGATATTATAATGATGATGTTTATAGGGATTGGTTTGATAGTAATTTTCCTGAATATATGATAGAGGAAGCAGTTGGTCTTCTCAAAATCCTGTAATTCCCGATTGGATAAAAAATAACGCCAAACTCTGGACTGAAGGTATGATAACAGACAATGATTTTGTTGGAGGAATAGAATTTCTAATTAAGAATGGAATAATTACTCTCTAGATATTTGCTGCAAATTTATTTAGTTTTTGGTGAAATAACAATCAATACTTTTTTGAAGTCTGATCCGTATAAATTACAAATGTGCCCAATACATTATCAAGCAATTACTTCTATTCTGAGATGAAGATGTAGCAAATTAGAACATCTGTTTCTCTAAACAATTTCTCGATATAGCAAGTATTATGTTATGTATAAGACGTATCATTTTACAAGAACAAATCCCTGTAAGGATGAATAAATCTCAAGATCGACTACATTTTTTTATTAGTATAATGCAGTTGTTTATTAATAAAAGATAGATGTTTGTTTTGTAACTAACACTGACCATAATTCATAATGTAGAATGTAAAATTTTGTTTAAATTTTGAATCAAAATGCTTGTCCATTTGAATAAAAATACTGTGCTCATTCATTTGAACAATAATTTTTTCATACCTGATCTGCCAGAATTAATCATTATACACCATTTAATGGCATTCATTACCACTCATTACCAATAGTTATATACCTCTAGTACTTAGATAATTCATGAGTACACAATCTCAATCCAGCGATGCATTCGTAATGTACAAGCAAAATGTTCAGAAATACTTTGAAAATGTTACAAAATTAACTCCGCAATATTTTCAATCTGCAACAGAATTGCAAAATGAATGTGTAAAAACTTGTCAAAAAACAATTAACGCTGCGGTGTCTGTGCAACAAGAATTTGCAAAAAAATCTGGAATCTATACTGAAATTCCAGATTCTGCAAAGACTGCAATTATTGATACCGACAAGCAAATTGTTCAAGCAAGTACAGTCAACAACCAATTGGTAAAAACTACCATTGATGTAACTGTTCAAAATTTTAAAACATTTAACGAGAACGTTGATGCCTTTGCTGAATTAAACAAAAACATTGTCCAATCTTGGATAAATCCTTTCGCACAAACAAAATAGTGCGATTAATTTTTCTTTTTTTATTTTGCCAGTTAGAATGATTCATGAAATTTGATGATTGCTCATTAAACTTCATGGTGTGTTAGGTAATTTGTCTCTAAAAATTTGTATTTAACCCAGATGGACGATTCATCAGTGAGTTGTTTACCTGGGTTCAGAATTTCCGAATATTTCATTTCCGATGACATTAAATTGACTGTGAGTAAATACGATGAAAAATTATTGGAAACCACTTCAAGTAGGAATTGAGAAATAAGGTGAACTAAAGCAAGAAATCGAATCGCGGAATAAATAGGATTCTGACTAGTTATTTATTCGGGGTTATCTCATGGTATTCAAATGGGTTTATTGTACACTAAATTTTACATGGATTTTGAAGAAGATGAGTGGAGTCAAATATCTCACGATCCTATAATTTTCAAATCTATAAAAAAAGATGTCAGTCTAGAAATTGAAGATATATCTCACAAATCGTACAAACTTTTTTTCAAAGAGGGTGGAAAAATACACATGTTTCGAGTTACCGGAAAGTTTCGACTGACATGGGATGATGAGGATTTGCTAAACTCTATAAAATAATAATGGGGAATTTTACCGATTGTCATGTCTTTAGAAAATGAAATAAAAAATATCTTGAATGATTTTGAGTCTGCAACACCTGAAACCATCATTGATGTATTAAATCAAATAAAACTTCATTTCAAAAGTGCATTAATTTCAGAATATTTGCAAGGTAAAATCCAAAAAATCCGAGATTCTGATGACGAACAGGAGAAAATGAAACAATGCAAAGCGCTATTGCCGTATTTTGATTGGTATTTGCAAGGACTGTAAAACTAATCTGAAAAATTATCGATTTTATTCAATGCTGTTTTAATTATGTCTAGATCCTTTCTTCCCTGAATCATATCTCCAACTAATTTTACAAAATATTCATTCCCTGTATTCTCTGCTTTGTGGATATCTGATTCATAGCATGATAGAGCTTTTTCTAAAAATTGTTTTTCTTCTTTTAATTCATTTAAAATTTGTACGTCGCAAAGACCTGTTTGAATTTTTTCAATGATTTCGTTAATTTTAGGAATTGTTTTTCTTGCTTGCTGGTTTAAAATTGAACCAAATGCTGCCCCTGCCTCTTTTAATTCTGGACTCTCATTGAGTGTTTTTAATCTATTTTTGTAATGGTTCAATGATTTAAGAATTATCTCATAACCTCCCTCATCTTTGAGATATATGCCTCCCAACCAAATTTTATCCATTATTCCCTTTTAAGATTGGTCTGTACTATTATAATTTAGTCCTCTTGTTTGTTGTCGACGTTTTTCAATTACGGCTTTGAAATTGTTGCAAGTGACTGATACGATTCTATATGATAATTATGATTCTGAATGTTCCTTGAGTGTTGGTTCGTTTTTGTTGATCAAATACAGCAAAATTCCTGCTAGACCCACTCCCATTCCACTAATGCCTACAAATGTGCCTGTATTTTTTAGGAATCTTAAAACCGGATCTGTCTGTCCTAATTCAATTGAATAGAACAGTACGAGTCCAAATCCAAACATAGTGATACCTAAGATGGTAATAACTGTGGACATTTTCATATTGAAAGTAATCTTTTCTGTTTAATAAATAACGATGAAATATGCGTTTTAATGTAGAATGTTTATCATTGCTTTAAACTCAAAGTCTAGGATTCAAGTAAAATTCTGATTCTTATCTCAAATTTAGACTGAAAAATAGTTTATCTTGCGATCATTTAGAAACCAAGTCTTCTTTATCATCTAAAATTTATGTCTGTGTTAATTTTTTTGATAAAGTTATTTTTACTATATTCAATAGCAAATTAGATAATCACAAAATGACTCAATTAGAAAAACTTTCTTTCAGCCAAACTATCTCTAAAATAGATGCATTAATTGATAATGGAAACGGCGATGCTGGAAGATTATACTACATTATGGAATTTTTAAAAAACAATAAGCCGTTGTATCGTTCAGATAAAATTTATCTTGAAAATAAATTAGAATCTTCTTTTTCTATGGAAGATGAACCAGTTGAAGAAAATGACCTTCTTCCTAAAATTCAAGAACTAATTGACTCTGGAAATGGTGATTCTGGTAGATTACAATCCATCCATGATGCACTTTCAAAAAACAAACAGCTCTATAATTCAGATGCAAATTATTTGGAATCCAAATTGCATTCTATGATTGACGAAACCATCGTTGCAGAACCGCCAAAAAAATTGACAACTAACATTCCGAAAACGGCCCAAGAAATAGTCAAACCTGCACTTCCACAAAAAATTAAAAGCGTATTGCCAAAAGGATGGTCTCAAGACATTGCTTTTGAAGATGTAGAAAACATCACACAAGACATTGAAAAAGAACAACAAAAAATCAAAACACAGGAAAAAATATCTGATGAAATTAATCAACAAAGAGCCAATTTATCACAATTAATATCCCATAGAAAAGAATATGAGCAAAAAATAACACGGGAAAAATCTTTACTTGAATCACAAATTAAGGAAGAACGAATAAGAATTGAAACTCAGACAAAATTTTCAAATGAAATAATTTCTCAAAAAGAAGAACTTGAAAAAGTAAAAAAGGAAAGGGCTATAGTAATTGGCAAAATTGCTTTGGAAAAAAATAAAATTTCAAAAGATTTACTATCACAAAAAAAACAATTAGTTGAGGCACAATTGGAACAAGAAAAAATTGAGAAACAGATCATAAGTGAGCAAGAATTGTTGGCAAAAATGGCTCTCAAACAAAAGGCTAGGCTTTTAGAGCAGGCACAAATTGCTCATGAAATTAAATCCAAACAAACTGAATTGAATAAAACGAAACAGGATTATGATGATATTGTATCTCAAGTAAATGAAGAAAAAGTAAAATTTACAGAGTCTCAAAAACTCAAGAAATTGATCAAATCCCAAGAAGAAGATCTTATCCGTGTAAAAAAGGAAAGACTTAATCTAATCAGCACAATTACTGCCGAAAAAGAATTAATATCCAAAAAAACTGATGAGGAAAAATTAAAGTTAAAATCACAAATTGAATTAACTAAACAACTCAAAAAAGAGGAAAAGTCTTATGATTTACTAAAAAAGAAACGTGAAAAAATTGAATCCCAAATTAAAATTAAGAATCAAAAACTCAAAGAAAAACAGCAAAAATTAAAAAAACAAATTAATGAAAAAAATAAAAAACTAAAATCTATCGCAAAAAAACCTGTTATGAAAAAGGCCGTCAAAAAACCTGTGAAAAGAAAAACTAGCGTAAAAAAATAGTTATTTTATTTTTATGGTGATTTCTTCACCGTTCCCTATGGGGGATGTTATGGTTCTTAATCTGTGATTAGTTTTTAAATAATTTGAAAATTTTTCCATGTCTGGTCTATATTTTTCTGGGTATAGCATGTTATCTGTAACAATTATTCCGTTTATTGATACCAATGGAAAAATCAAATCAAAATATTTGATAATATTTTCCTTGTCTGCATCAATAAAAACAAAATTAAAAAACCCTTGATATTTTTCCTGAGAATTTAATTCTTCCAGTATTTTTATTGCCGATCCTTCTTTAATTGATATCTTATCTGACAATCCTGATTTTTGAAAATTTTCTTTTGCTCTTTTGATTTTATTTGGATTTTGCTCTATGGTGATGATTTCTCCTAAATTATCTGAAATAGCTTCGGCACACCATATGGTTGAATATCCCGTCGATGTTCCAACTTCAAGCATATTTTTGACATTATTTAGGCGTAAAATCATGTTGAGCATCTCGCCCGTTTCTTTAGTGATTGCAAGCATTCTATTCTCTGCCATGACGTCTACCTTTCTTGATTTTTCTAGACTTGATTGCATCTCTAATTCATTGAGAATATTTTCAATAGATTCTTTCATCTGATCGACATATTTTTCAATGAATTTAACTTTGTCTTAAAATCACTTTTATTGAAAAATTTAATAGCTTATATTTGCCAAACCTATTTTTCTTAATTGGAAATGATGACAAAAAAAGTTGACCTGCTTGATGTGGTTCAAAAAATTCTTAAATTAGATTCACAAATGCGATTTGCAGCAATAATTGATTCAAAAGGTAAGATTAGAGAAGCAATTATGAAAACAGGAAAGGCAAGTCTTGAATCCCAGAAAGAAGAAGAGCATTTCTGTAAACAAGTTGCACAAAGAAGAGCGATGAGAAAAGAATTTGATAAAACTCTTGGTAAGGTACGATATGTTCATGTTGAAAGAGAAAAAGTATCTCAGATGGTAATTTACACAAAAAGAAATATCGTATATTTTACAATGGAGCCTGAGATGCCAATTAATACAAAAATTAGATTAATTACCAAAATTAAAAAAATATCTGCTGATCTTTAATCTTTTTTGACAACATAAATTATTAGTTAACATGACAATTCGTAAATATTTTGGCGATTCAAAAATGTTTGAGTATGATAAATTTTATCGTGAATGTCAACAAGAAAATAGGCCATTTATCAAGGCAAAAATAAACCCGCTTCACGGGAATTATCTCGTACAAATTGACTTGATGACCTGTAATTATGAATTATCCGTTGAGATGCAAGGAAGAATTTCTAAACTGATCCAAGATGAAATTAAATATGTAAAATTAAATTCAAAATATGCATTTGAAGGATTTAATATTGACAAAGAGCTAGCATGGTTTGATGGTGTATCCTCAGAACATCTTGAAGTTTTTTGTAATTCATTATACGATTTATCTTCAAAACCACGCCTAAAATCGAATTAAATTTTTTAAAATTTTATCAATAACTTGGATTTCCTGTTTTCGTTCCTTTATCGTGGACTGATTCCATTCTTTTGTAAATTCTGATTGTTTGTCCATTTTTTCTAACATTTCGATGTATTTTACAAGATGGATTTTATAGTCATGAAGCATGTCTAGGTGCTTGTTGTGATTTTTCTCAGTTGGTGTGGCCATGCCATTCCTCTTCTTTAATGTCTGGGAACATGTCTCTAATTCTTTTTTTATCCTTCTCCATAGCATCTATTCTATTTTCTAAATGACTTTTAATTGCCGGTTCTCCTTCTTGTTTTTTTTCTTTTTGAAGATCCGAGATTACTTTTATGAGTGATTTGTAATATGTGATGTGGTTTTTTTTAGATTCTTCTGATATGTCTTCTTTTTTAACATCCATCATATTTTATGATATAATTGAAAATAAGTACTTGATGGTGCTATGAATTTATGATTTTGTAATCTTGATACGCTTAAGTTAATAATTGATTCAGCAAATTTATGGATCTTAATGAAATACTTACAAGGGAAAGGGATTCTCTTAGAGATGAAAATATAGAATTGAGAAAAAAAAATAAAGGAACTTGAATTTAAAATACAGGAATTAGAAAAAAATGAAAAATGTGTTGATTGATCAAAATTGTAAGTGGTTAGTAAATGAAGATGCTAAAAAACATCTCGAAAATTATGATAAGATATTTGTTGTTGGGATAGATTTGAAACAAAGAGATTATGATGAGGCCTTGGCAACATTTTGCAAGGATAATGATTGTGAGTTACTTACGGCTGATAATCGTGCGTATATTCATTTTTTTAGTGAGAAAAAAATCAGAAATGTCCAGCTATCGGAATTTATTTATGAAGACAAGGCAGATAGGCCGATCTATCTTGTTAAGATTGTAGACTAGTTTACGTTTTTTGTGTCGATATGGGATATTCTCAAATTTGCAAGAACTTCATTAAGAAAGTCCCCTTCGGGCTGATGTGTTATGCTGTTCATTATTGATTCCCAACAATCGTTTATTTTCCTTATGATTTGTGAATACATTTTGTCTTTTTTGAATGCAGGATAGTATGACAATAGTTTCATTATACCATCAGTTGATTGAACGATATGTATCTGGTGTATAATTGATCTTAATCTTTCATGATATGAGAAATTTTCCTCTTTCACTGTGATTTCAAAATTAGCAATCTCTTCAAATATCATATTGACTTCTTTGTGCAAATGCTTTAGTTGGTCATTTACTGATTCTGAGAGATTTATCAGTTCATATTCAATGTGGGAACGACTGTGAACTTTTTTATCGATCTCTCCTGCTTCCACTAGAGCACTGATTTCTCTATATACTATTTTCTCGTTTCCAACTTTTTTTATCACTCTTTTGGCAAGGTCCGTACCTCTAATCTTTCCATTCTCGTTTAGTATTCTAATAATTTCTGTCTTGATGATTTCTGAATTTTTATCCATTGTCTCTCCTAAAACTTATTTTTGATATTTCTCAATTACTTTTTTCTCGCCCATCTCGCTAATCTCCGTTACTAATTTTTCTAATATCTCGATTCCTTTTTTAATTGGCTCTTTTTCTAAATTCTTGTATTCCAATTTTTGCTTGAGCACCATCCTTTCATTGTTTACAAAACTTAACAATGGCACATTTTCACCCATGTTCAGATTTATAAAAAAATCAATATATTCTTCAATTGTTTTTATTGCCATATTTTACAATCTTTAATCTAGTATTTGTTTGAAGTTATTGATACTAGGTTTATTTATGATTTTGATTAAGCCCATGTATGACTAGCTGCGATAGGCGTGTTCGTGCTTACAAAAATGGTAAAACATTTGATCAATGCAGAGATATGGCAGAATCATTGAATCCAGATTTTAAAAAAATCATTGAGAACCATGGTAAGGTTCTCTGGACTGAGGTTTTAGAAAAAGTTGATCATGACGAAATTGTTTACAAACTTACTCTAAAATTTTTGCGACGCGATGGGTATGATATTGGGAATCATAAGACTCCTGAAGTAAAGAAATTTTAATCCGGATTAATCTTACAACTGCCATCTACATTTCGCAATTTTTTTGCCATAATGTATGGAGTTACTAGCAAGATGGGTATCGAAATTGCAATAAAAAATGTTTGTAGTTGAGTTAATGCGATTGATAATGCAATTCCACTTGCAGTCCCGATGAATATCGACAAAAATGATCCCGCGCAAGTTGGACATGCAATGAACAATCCTGCTATTGCCCCTATGCCACTTGCGCCTCTGCCTTTCTTAGAAATTGTGTACGCATTAACTGCAATTGAAGCATTTAATCCGACTAAATATGAAACGATAATCTGTAACACTAGGTTGATTGGTATTATGTTCAATCCTACATGTTCTGTAAGGTATATGATGACCTGTGGCATGTATCCTGGTCCGTCGCAACATGGGGCAATGAATCCTGAAGGAATGGTGGCCCCATAATGATATGAAAAGTCAACTTCTGGTTGATACACTAGTGTTCCTGAAACTAGTGAAAAAAATATTCCATACCCGATAAATGTCACAACAAAGATTTTTCGAGATTTTGAATTCCATGTGGTTAATGCAATTATTGAGGAGATATCCTTTCCTTTGATTTCAACTTTTTCTCTATGGTAGCGATACATTCCAAATGCAATGGCTCCAAACGAAATCATTAGAATGATGTAAAATCCATAGGCGATTCTTTGTATGGTGTCTATGGCACTGGGAGTTAGGAGTTGAGGATCTTGGTACCTGCCATACATAAAAAATAAGATTCCAATAGTGACAAATCCTAAAATGATTAATTTTTTTCCTTGGTTTGTATGCTCTTTGATGCCAGTCTCCACAAATTATAATCTTGTATTATGCCATTAAATTCTATCCTACAATATGAGTGGGTATACTTTGTAAATTCGTAAAATTATCTTTTGCTCTGTGGATTTCTTCATCTGCTCTAAAGCATGATTTGCTATGTTTCATGAAAGCATCTAATTCTGACTTGTTTTTTAAGAATGCTCATGAATTATCATAAGTTAACTGTATTGATAATGCCATGTTTTTTGGATTCGTTACACAAATTTTTACATTTTAATCTCAAAATCTATTGCCAAACTGGCTATGAATTATAGAAATTCTAGAGTTTTAGCTTAGTCTGGGCACAAAAATGTAAATGATTGCGATTATCTCTAGTCTGCCAAATATCATCAGGAATCCTAGCACAATTTTTGTTGCAGGATCCGTGTCAAAATCAATTACTCCTGCTGATAATCCGCCGGTGGTAATTACCCCAGCTGCTTCAAAAAATGCATCTTGAAATGGAACATCCTCTATTTCTGCAAGGTGCAATCCTGCAATCGCTGAAATTGTGGGAAATAATGCCAGAATGATTAGAGTGGATATCACTTCTTTTTTTGCTTGAGTTGAGAGTTCTGCACGTTTCGCTTTGCTGAGTAATGCCCTGACATCTTTTAGGTGAAACAATCTAAATATTTTCAAACCTCCCGCGGTAGAGAAACCACAGCCGCCGATAAACATCAGAATTATCAAAATAGTGTGCGCTCCTCCATTCAATCCTGCAAGACTATCAATTTGGAGTCCTGCCGTTGTACTGGCTGAAACTGAATAGAATGCACTCTGCATTGGATCCAATCCGCTTATTCCTACAAACAAAATTATCGCACCTCCTAGTATTGCAAAATAAGCCAACACTTCTTTTCCAAGTTTTGGCGAGAGGAATTTTTTTCTTACAAACGCATAGTGGAATGTAAACGGTAATGCCCCGAGTATCATTGCGCCCATCAAGATAACGTGCTCTTGCCAAACTAATTCTTCAAGAATTGTCGATGTGGGCGTAAATCCTCCTGTTGCAAGCGTGCTCATGGCCAATGAAAAATTATCTATGATGTTTCCTCCATGAAACAGATACAACAATGATGCAATAATCACAATGTAGATTCCAAAGATTACTGTGATGGTTAAGAATAATTCTTTCATGTGAAGTGTTCTTCCAGAAATAAAACCGCGCATTGATTGTAATTTTGATTCGGGATAAAATGCAGTAATTACCAAGTAAATGAAACTCATTCCTCCTACAAGCTGCGTATAGCTTCTAAAGAAGGTGAAACTCTGAGTCAATTTTTCTGGCTCATCAAATAATGATATTCCGCCTGTGGTAAATCCTGCTGCACTTGAAAAGAATGCATTACTAAATACCTGTACATTTGTCTCATCACTTGGCAACACGTACAGGTATGGAACTGTCCCAAACAAAGTCAGTAAAAACAGACTTGAAAACACTAAAACTGACGCTTGTCGAAGATTCAGACTGGATTTCTCACCATAAGAATTCAGGAAAAACCCTGTCACCAGTAAGAGGACGGTAGTTAGATAAATCCCTGTAGCCGTTAATGGATCTTCTAATAACGTTGCAACAATTGCTGGCACCAAAAGTAACACGCCTGCAAATTGTAATACGAATCCCAAATTACCAAGAATTGCTTTTACAGGTGGACTAAGAAGACGCGGAGCTGTAGATGTTGCATCTCTGATGACATTTGCAATTACTGTTTGGAAAATCATCCCGACAACCAGGTTTTTCTTTGATAGAACTGGGAGTTTCCTGATATTGTTATCTCTCATTTTGTGTAATGCGTCTTGTAATGTTGATTTTTCATTAATTGTAATTAGAGGGGTGCTCATGACATCTTTCAGTGTCGTAGCTTCTGCGTAAACTGTAACGTCGCTGACTTTGCTTAGAATATCCTCGTCTGTGACAATTCCTACAGGAAGATTGTTTTTGTCTGTGACAATAATGTCGTCTGTTTCATAATGCCGTAACATTCTGGCAGCTTCTCTAGTCTGTGTATCCAGTCCTAGAATCAATACGTCTTTGTCCATGTAATTTGTAACGAACTTGCTGAGAACATATGACACTGCACGTTCTGGATTAGTTGACATTAAGCTACCTTAGTTGAGGATTTTAAATAATTTGGGGTTACGCATGAGAAGTGATCGTTAAAAAAATAATTTACCTATTCCCGATTTTGATCTCCATTTTTTGCTATCTTTATAAGCACTGAGCAGGAAGTTTATGCGTAGTACAATGGAAATTGATCAAGCACAGGAGCCTGATTATGAATCTGTAAAAATTGATTATATTGGATTTGTAGATCCATATGCCGTCGAAGGTATGGCCGTTCTAAAAGCTGATGATGGCAAGGAATTCCATATGAGGGCATTTTCTGGCGAAGTTGCAAAACACATCTCAAGTTTTGGAGAAACTGAAGGTGAGGCTTTACCCTCTATTTACAAGATGATTGAAGAAATCTGCGAGCAAAACGAATTGGTTCTAGTTAAGGTTAAAATCTATGAGAGCGGTGACGTGCTACGCGCAAATCTCTATTTTACAGGTAAGAAAGACCTCGTATTGAGAAATTATCGTGCTTCAGATGCTATGGCATTGGGTACATTTTACAACATCCCAATTCTGGTTAGGAAGAATCTCCTAAAGGAAAGCATGGAAGCTGAATAAAATTACTTTTGATTAGAATCATTTTTTTCCTAGTGCATAATTGAGATGTTATGAATAAGCAAGAACAGATAATGGATAACCTGCTTAATGTTGATCTTGATATAATCGATGTGGTTAGAGAACTACATCGGGGACACTGGGATTCGGAATCTCTGAAACAACAAGTTGGAGATTTGTTAAAAATTAGAGATGATATGGTCCAACAGCTAATGTCTCAAAAAAGTGATGATAACTCTTGTGATTGCGGTCATGATCATGCACACGAATGATTAATTTAATTCATCAAAGAAGTTATCTGGAAATTTTTTCTTAATCTTAATTATTTCTGATTCATAGATTTGAATTTTCAATTCTATCTCTTCTCTTTCTTTATCTTTGAGATTCTCTTTGTCTTTTTTTAGTTTGTTTATTTGACTAGTTAGCGTCTTGTACATTATTGAAAATTCTGGAAAATTCTCGGGAAGTTCATTGCCCATTAGATAAATTAAATATGCATCCCACTAATACTGGTTGTGAAAATTCTTCTCTTTACTTTTCATTGTGTCCGGAATGAGTGTGGCATTTGCTGATCCGATAATTGCACAAACTTCATCTGAAGATAAAATCCACTTTGTTGATGAGCAAATCATGATAATGGCTGATATTTCAAACAATCAAGACATGCAACAAAACTTTGCATATGTCACACAAGTGAGAAATGATCATGATGTTGTAATTTCATTGTCTTGGTTGACTGGATCTTTATCTCCTGGACAGTCATTTTTCCCTGCACAATCTTGGATGTATGCCGAATCTGGAGCGTATCACATTCAGGTATATGTTTGGGAGAGTATTGATGATCCTTCTGCGCTGTCTCCTCCACTATTCATGACAGTGAATGTAGATGAACGCGAAATTTAATTAAAAAATGCTTCATAATTCGGCAATACACATCATCTATCAGTTATAGCTTAGAAGGTTGATTAATCATCAGCAATTTTCATTATCTTATCTAGAATATATTATCATTCAATCTGAAAATCAGAAGCTTTTTCACATGATACAATTCCAATATGATTATTGGCGAATCTTGAAAAACTCTATCAGAGTGTAGCGGAGCAGGTGGTTCAGAGATGTCATGGGGCAATCAAGATTACTAAACATGGAAAAATAATTGAGGTTTATGATACAAGACGACATATTTGGAGTAACGGGTTGGCAGGCCTTATCATTAAAGAAGAATCAAAGAATGCGAATTTACGTGATTGGGAAGTTGCCCGGTGCATTCGACCCCGTATAATTTCTATGCTCCTTGAAGACAAGGAAGGATTGCTATCTACACGGTTGGCCCCTGACAGTGCAGAGAATCAAACCAGAAAGAGATTGTCCAAGAAAAAATTTACCGTTAAAAAGCCGACAACAAAGAAGACCTATTCAAAGAAAACCTGATCAGTAGCTTACTTTTCTAATCAAGTGCGGCTCTTTTAGCATAATTGTATCATCTTTGGTGGATGACAAATTTACCGTTTTGAGATTGTAATTCGTAATTACAATTAACGCTTCACATCTAGAACATAGAAGTGTCTTTCCATTCGAGCGACCTTCTCTGACGATGTCTTTTTCTAATCTGTCTTCTTTTTGACATGTGGGACATAGCCTAGGTTCTTTCAGAATCGTGATTATTTCCTTGATGAATATTGATCTGCCCATATGCTTCATTTTGAAATGCCACTAAAGAGTTGTATTGTTAATTGGTATCAGCATTCCATTTTGAATGTCAAACCGTTTTAATCATTCAAAATTAGAACGATTGGTATTCAGTATATTCCCAATCTAACCAATTAACACTTTTTTTGCAGAATTTCTTGAAAATATATTTTTGTAAATTGTATATCTTTTCGTAGAAAACCGTTCAATGCATTTGAATGATTAAATGTGTAATTTTATTTTTGTATTTTTTTAATTGAAATCCGCTTATTTTTTTTCTAGATTGTGACCAATTGTTATGGTCTGTCTTCCCATGACTTAATCGCTGATATTCTGCATTGATGCCTGGGATGTGTTTCCTACTTGTATGGCTGTCTTGTATTTTTAAATGCTGAAAGATGTTTTTGTCGAAACTATGTTATAATTTACAAAAATACCTTAGGTTTTATCAAATTATTCATACTAAATGTTAAATAGTTATTTGTTCTATACTATATGATGTCGTTAGTTATAAAATCTGGCGATTAGACCGCGCTGCCCCGCAAAACAAAAAAGGCAATCAGGCGTTTAGACGTTTGACAACGAGAGGAAATCTCTCAGAGTTTTGCAGTTAGGGGTTTGCGCCTTTAGTTTTCTTTACAAAAAATGATGTAATTTTAGAAAAATAAAAAAATTATGGCGAGAATCCTTTACCGCTGACACTACTGTCCCACGCGTCTACCATTGGGTTTTGTCTTTTTTCAAGTTCCTTCAGGTATCCGTTTGTTTCTCCTGCTGGAATGTAAAATGTTGCAGAAACAATATCTCCAACACTTGCATCACAGTCTGAAACAACAACTGATCTTCCAAGACTTGACTCACCCACACAACCATAATCCGTTACAGCGATTACTGACACTTCTTCAGAGACTGATGCTGGAAGAATGTTCCAGGGAGCTATCGTGAAAATTAGTATCACTGAAGTGGCCACAACCACTATTGCTAAAAATTTCAGTTGTGGGGTCTGTTTGTATTTCGTTTGTTGCATTTCCTTTCAATATGGATTACATTTTATGATATTTAATCTAGGGCTAAAATTTTGACTAGTGCTAATAATTTAAGGTATCCAAATTTTTCTACAGTTTTGACATTTTAAAAACTGAATACTGCCATCTCCATTACTATCTACTTTTGATAGTGCATGTCTCCTTGAATTGCATGTTGGACATCCCTCGTCTATCATAAATCAAACGTCCTTCATTCTTTTTGAATAATCATAATTGAAAATATTTTGAGGTAAAATTTCTAGTGCTACTTCGGCTTCTGAATTATCGTTCAAATATCTTGATAGTGTTGATTCCTTACTTCCTAAATATTTCTTCATTAAAATTTTAAGAATTTCTTGTCCTTGGCTTTCTATAATCTTTACATGCCCTGTTCCTCTGGTGCCTTTGTATGGTGGCTTGTCCGTTGCTATCTCAAAACCGCATTTTGGATTATTCTGAAGATGCGAAACAATCTTTGCCGTTTTTGTTGTTGCACAATAAATTTTCCCCTCGATCTGTTCATACCATAATGATATGATGTTGGGTGTTCCATCAGGCTTTACAAAAGCGATTCTTATCGGAATTTTTGTGTCTGAAATAGTTTGTTCCATCTATATTTCTCCTATTTGGAACACAATAAATCCTCAATTTGGTTAATAATGATTTTGGCATAGCAATAGTCACAAGACCACTCGTGAAATTCTTTTCCACAACTATTGCACATTTGAATTCCGAATCTTTTCATGAGTAAAATTAATTTTCTTTCTATATGAAGAACATTCTTAATTCATCCTAGTGCCAATATGAAAAAAATCGTCTGCAGTTAAAATACGAATTCTCTAAACCAGCGTTATGAAAAAAATATTGATTTTATTTTTTGTTACTCTTGTTTCATTAAATCCTGCATATGGGCACAAATTAATTAGCCATGATGATGCTCATCGAAATTTTGAATTGGCCCTCAAAATTCCAGATCATGAAGTTTCTTGGGTAATTTATGAAAATTTAGGAGAAAATGAAGCAAAGTTTTACACTTTTGAGGCCAATAAAGGAGATTCATTTTTTGCAAGTATTGTAGTTCCTAAAATTGATGGTTTGGAAGAATATTCTCCAACTCTTGTTTTTGTAGGTGATGATAATTTTGAGAAGAAGAAAATCAATTATGAAAAAAATTTTCCAGGTGATGAGTTCTATGAGCCATTTGGTCAGACAACATATTGGGAAAGACAGGAATTTAAAACAGTAATTCCAGCAGATGGAACATATTTTCTTGCTGTAATGGATGAAAAAAATCAAAGTGGAAAATATAGTTTAGCCATTGGAACTATTGAGGATTTTTCATTTGTTGATTTTTTTACAATTTTACCTAAAGCTTGGCTTGACACAAAATTATTTGTGAATGATTATAATTCAATTGTATTTTTCATTTTGATTCTAATTGGGTTATTTATTGTTCCAACATTAATAATTCTCAGAAAAAAATCAAAAAAACCTCCAAAAAGATCTTAGAGACTTAATTGACAAGCTAAAAGACAAGCAATAACTTTCACGCCTGTCTGAATCTATTTTAATGTCTAATTTGATAGGTAATCCTCGTGGATCATTTGTATTGAAATTAGCAGCAGGTAAAATCAGTAGGGATGGTTATAAGGGATAAAAATTTCAATCTGTTACTTGGCTAAAATTCCTAAAACCAAAATTACAATTCCCCTAATGGTTATTGCAAGTATCTTCGCAATTACTCTGCTTTCAAACTCCCCATCTGATGTTAGCGCAGAATATGATAAATTCTCAGTTCCAGAAATTTCAGGAACAATCGCAATAACTGATACATCTGCTGATCATTCTGATGATGCAAAAATTGTATTGAGTGTGGCCATGGCAGTAGCTGAGAATTCTGTTGAAAATAGTAAAGCCATGTGGGGAAAACTTGATGTCACTCAGGGATTTCTTGTTTACAAGATTGGTGTTTTGGCAAATGATGATATTTCTCATATTGTTCTAGTTGATGCTGGAAATGGTGAATTACTATACGTCTCTGATGGCGTTTCAAAAGATAACTGGAAACATTCTAAACCTTCTGATAGTAAATCTCACAAAAAATGGAAAGACCACTATGCAGATCTAACTCCAGAGGAAAGAGAAATCAAAAAACAACAATGGGGCGAAGTGAAAGATGCCTTTTTTGCATTATCTCTTGATGAGAGGGCAAAGATGATTATGCATTTCATGTCTATGAAAGTACAATTCGAATCTTTAACTGATGAAGAAAGAGATGCTAAAAAATTAGAAATGAAATCAATGATGAACAAACTATTGCCACTATCAGTTGAAGAAAAAACTCTGAAACTACGCGAATTTGTAAATTCTCTTTAATTTAATGCGTATCTGCATCTATTTCTCGAATCCCATTAAAGATATTTTTTAAATAATCTGTTGTTTAGAAAAATTTCTTTGATGGCATGAGTGTTAAACTGATTTAACTTATGCATTCACTGAATAAACAGGATAGAATATGTTATTGTGTTCTGGAGACCAATTTGTTACCCATGGGGATTCTATAAAATATAAAAATTCCCAACAACTCTATGTATTCAACAAAACCTACAGTGTAAACATGTAATAACCATCCTCCAGATGCGTCATCAATTGATGCAATAGCTGCACTCATTGCGGGAAAATTTGTAATCATGGCTATGATCCCCATCAAATGCCCTTTCATCCAATCCACTGCCGTCCACTCTTTTGTTATCTCTAGAACCTGAACTTGTACAGAGTTTGAAGATAAATTTTTGTTATTTTGTAATTTTAGATCAGAATAAACTGAATTTCCTTGTTCTATGGCAATAATTGTCGTTCCTAGTAGTGCAAGAAGAAATACTGATTCACCAAAAACTAGAATTCCGCGTTTTCCTCTTTGAAATTTATATGTCTGTCGTTCAAGCATAGGTCCGAAGAAACCCAATTTTTGTTTTTTTGCAAGTATGATGACTGATATAGAAATTGCAGAAATGATTCCAAATGACCCTAACCAATCATCTGAAATATATTCCACGAAAAGTAGTCTTGCTGGTAAAAGTAATCCCGTCATTATTCCAAAACAAAGAAGAGATTCAAAAATACCTCTCAATGAGATATCTCCTTGATTACCATGTTGAATTTTTAATCTTTTAACTTTTAACCTAAATCTGAATTTGAGACTAGTGCCAACAAGATTCTTTGCATAAAATTAAAATCAGACTTTGCAATTGCATTCTTTTTGTTTTAGAATTTGGATTTGTTTTGTTGGTGTATGTAGATATGCGTCTTGTTTTGATTTACCTGTTGCAATTTTTGCATCCAATGGACTTTGGTGATTATATCCTCTATTCTTCATTTCATTTACTTGTTGATTGTGCCTAAGATACAACGCCTTTAATTTTCCAATCCATCTGATAGTTTCAGGATGTTTTGAGTATCCTTTCTTATTTTGGGTGATGACAGACCACATGGCATGTAACTCCCTATGCTCACCTAGTAGATGGTTTCTACAAAGGTTTTCAACAGGAATGTCCCAAACTCTCATTTGGCCTTCCTAGATCGTGGTTTTGTTCTTAAAACAGCTTTACAGCACATACATCTGGCATTATCTGATAGCACAAAAATTCCGCAAAATGTGCATCTTTTTTGTCCTATTTCATACCTGATTCTGTTGGGAGCTGGTGCGGCTTTGTATCTTTCACAAATATTATTACATGTTCTACCCATTGACTTCACCTCCGATTTTTTCTTTGATCTCTTTTGTTCTATCTCTGATGGTTACTGCACTAATGCCTGAAGCTTCTGAAATTTTTAGCTGAGTAATTTTTTCATTATTCATCACTGATGCAAGATTAATTGCAGAAGCCGCCATTGCCATTGGATTTTTACTAGTTGAAACATTGTTCTTTTCAGAAATGCTCAATATTTTGAAAGCCAATCTTTCAGTTTTCTCAGGTAATCCTACTGCCTTTGCAACTCGTGTAACAAATTCTCTTGGATTATATGTTTCAGGATATAATTCCAATTCTTTTATTAAAAATCGATATATTCTTTGCAAATGCTTTTTCTTTAGATTCCCTGCATTTGCAACATCATGCAGAGTTCTTGGAGTGTCTGTTAATCTGCAAGTCATGTATACAGAAGCACATAATACTGCTGATGTGGATCTTCCTGCAAGAATTTTCTTTGCAGCAATTTTTCTAAACAAGTATGCCGTCTCCTCTATTACAGATTCTGGCAATCCTAATTTTGAGCTCATTCCATCTAACAATGTAAATGCCTTTTGAAATGACTTAACAGAAATTGATGAGCGACTGTTTCTATCCCATATTCTGAGGCGATAAAACAATCTACGATTTTCACTTGATAATCTTTTACCTGATGAATCTTTATCTTGAGATTCCATGATTGTGGATAATCCTCTGTCTGCCATCTTTAATGATGTCTTCATACCTACTCTGGAATTATTATAATGTCCTTCTGAGCTAAAACCACTGAATTCTGCGGTCATATCAATAATTTTCTCTAAGGAAACGGCTCCACAATTACTACATGCTAATTCCCCTGTGTCTGCATCCATAATCATATTGTTTTTTTTACAATTTTTTTGATGCACTAATTCAGCTAACATACTGCTAATACGGTTCTAAATTATTTAAGGTGCTTATGTTTGCAAATCTAGTGCTAAACTGAACCTATGTTATTATGAGAGCAAGTATTTTTAGCACTAGGTTATTTTTTCACTCTTCTATAAATAAAATAAAATTAAAAAAATTACAATTGCCACATATTGTTGTAAATAAACAAGTGAATCTTTTAGAGTTTTCAAAGTTATTTTCACCTTATTTTCAAAAATCCCCCCTGATAAGAATTTCAAATATTTATGTCGATAGTAATGGATTGAGCGCATTGTTATCTGTAGTAGTAATTGATGAATTACATCAAGAATTTTTTATTCAAGTATCTGCCAGTTCTAAAAAAACAACTATTAGATTATTATCTTTAACAGATCCTGAAAAAACTAATTCTGTTAAGAAATCATTATCTTTGGTTTATTTACAAATGAAAAAATTTGATTCTAGTCTAGTTGTTACCAAATCAAATCTGTGGGGGCATATTGAACCGGAAATTTTATCATGATTAATTTTGGTTTATATGGACAGTCTTCACTAAATCGTGAAGTAGTTTTTAAGATTAGCACTGATGTAAATAATTTCCACACCATCATGCCAAATTATTTTAAATCATTAGACATTCTTAGTGAAGATGAATCTGGCATTGTTGTTTCAGAAAAAATTAATTTTTTAGGACAATCTGTGAAAGTTAAAACTATGCATCTTGTTTTACCTCCAAATATATATAAAGTCTTTATTTTGACAGGCCCATTAAAAGGAACTTCCTTTATTGAAAACTATGAGTCATCTTCTTCTGGTACCTTAATTTCAATTTCTGTAAATTTGAAAATAAACGGTATTCTAAAGTATATTCCATTCGTAAAGAAAATTCTTCGCAAAAAAATGAGCCATGTGATGCTTGAGTTCATTAATTGTGCAGAAAAATATTCGATTAAAAGCAAGTTATCCTCAAGTTAGCACTATTTTAATTAGTTAGCATCTGTATATATAATATTTTTTCATAAATCGTTCATGAGCATGCCTATAATTGTGATTGGCGCAGGCGTGGGTGGGCTAACCATCGCAGCACTATTGTCCACCGAAGGCCATAAAGTTCGAGTTTTAGAAAAGTCTTCAAAATTAGGAGGCAGGACTGCTTCTGTAAAATTTAGAAATCATATACTTGATAATGGGTTTCATATAATGCCGTTTTATAAAAAATCTGCAATTTTCACTGTGCTGAAAAAATTAAAAATTGACTCTAATTTGATACTTGCAAAAGTAAATGACATTGCATTTTATTCCACATGTGGTTTTCACGGTTATCCAAAAGGAATCTTGGATTTACTCCGACTTTCGTTGTTACCTTTCAAAAGCAGGGTCAAACTTTTAAGAATTCTGTTTCCTTTGGCATTCACTTCTTTAGAAAAAACTGAATTGTGGGATGATGTTCCTTTGACTGATATTACTAAAAATTTAGATTTTGATACAAATGCTTTTTTTGAATCTGTTTGTATGTTGGCATTTGCAGATACTGCAGATCATATATCGCTAGGTGAATTCACTCGTACTTGATTAGAGCAAATCCGTTTAAGGGGGGAACAAGCGAATTTGCATATCCTGATAATGGTGGATATGATTCCATATCTCATGTTTTGTCTGATTATATTTTATTGAAAAATGGGGAAGTCGATACACAACAATCTGTTAAAAAAAATTATTGTTGAGAATTCCAAGGTTACAGGCATACTCGTCAAAGATATAAGCGGAATTGAGCAACACATTTCTACAAATTGTGTTGTTATCTCATATCCTGCATATCATGCACTAAATCAATTATTTGATAAAAATATCATTGACGAGAAATTTATTCAAAAAATTAACAAATTAAACAAGACCACGTCTGTAATTGAAGTTCATTTTGCACTAAAATCAAAAATTGATTCACGTCAGGTTGTATTTCCTGTAGGTACTGAATACACTACTAAAGGAATATTTTTTATTTCTAACATTACTCCATCTGTTTCTCCTCCTGGTGAGCACTTGATTATTGCGGGAACTCCTGTAAGTCCTGAAGTGACTGATGATACCAATGCTATCAAAAGCATTGTTGATAAAATGAAAAATGAGATAACATCAATTTATCCAAAATTTGAGTCTGATTTAATTTGGGAGCGCCCTATGGCCTGGAAATTAGTTGAATCTGTAGTAAAGGAGCCTGGAAAAGTGTGGAAATCAAAAATGCCTCACCAAATTTCTGGGATTGAAGGACTATTTTTTGTTGGAGATTCAACTGTAAGTTATGGTATTGGAACTGACTCTGCTGCACATAGTTCTATTCTATGTCATCCAAAGATTGAATCTTATCTGAAATGCTGATATTTTTAATTATAAATTTCTGATAATTTTTGGTAATTCATCCAAATTTGATTCTGAAATTACTTTTCCTTCAAACTTTGGTATTTTTTTTGATTGCATAGCATACCCGCCAATTAGAATTGGAATCTTACATTCATCATTAATTTTTCTTACTAGTCTTTGACCAGCTATAATATTGTCTGGCAATGTTATTGAGATAAATGCCATATCTGGTTTATTATTTTCAATAAAATCGATTATAGTTTCTGTTGGCATTGATGTTCTCATGTTGTATACTTTGAATCCCTTAATTGAAAGATATGTTTCTAAGACATCGCATCCCAAATGATGCTCTTCGCCCACAGGTACGCATATTAGAACTTTTTTCTTATTTACTGCTCCTGAAACACTATCCATAATTATTTTGACCAATGTTTCTGCAATATTGCTTGCAACATGCTCTGTTGCAATGCTTATTTTATTGGTTGCCCAGTCTTCTCCAATATCAAACATTACTTGTTTTAGAATCTTATCGAAAAAATCAGCTGGATTGAAAATTTTTGTATATTCTTCATATATTTTTACACACTCGTTAATGTTGCCCTCTGTTAATTTCTTGTAAAGTTGTTGCTTTGATTTCCTTGTTGACTCTTCTCTTTTTTTAATGTCTTTTGGATTAAATGATGCTAGTACTGAAAGAACTTTGGGGTTGTCTCTATACTTTACTGGAATGTCATCCTTTACAACTTCTGATGCTTTTCCAAGATATTTTACAATTTCTTGTTTAGATGTACTTTTTTTTGAATCCCAGACACTTTTGACCAGGTAAAGGTATTGATCAGATTTTACCTTCTTGGCTCTAATGTACACCATGATTATTTTTTTATAATGTGTTATTTAACTGGTGCTAATATTGGTTTATAGTGCCAAAACTATTCATATTTAATGACTGAATTTTCAGGCTCGACTCTAAATTACCACTATTATCAGTAATTATCACTAGTTTAAATAATTCGCAATAAAAAAATCCGCATGGGGCAAATTATGTTACGCAAAACAATTGATCAGTCTTTTCCTTTTTCGATAATGGTAACTGGTACTACTGGTTTTATTGGCTCTAGATTGGTATCCTTGTTGTCATCAAACGGTTACACTGTAACTGGTTTGAGTAGGCAAAAATTAAGTAACACACAGAATGTAAAATATGTTCAGGCCGATGTTTTTGATAATGACAAATTAGATCAATCTATGCAGGGAATTGAGATTGTATACTACTTGCTTCATTCGATGGAAGGCAGTAAAAGTGAATGGCAAGAATTTGCAAATCGTGAAAAAGTTCAAGCTCAAAACTTTCTTAAATCTGCAACAAAAGCTGGTGTGAAGAGAATTATCTATTTGGGGGGATTGGTCAATGATAGTTTGGAATTATCTCCTCACATGAAAAGTCGTAAAGATGTGGGTGATATACTTCGTTCTGGTACAATTCCTGTAACTGAATTTCGTGCATCGTTAATTATCGGTGCCCAGGGTGGTTCATACGCTATGCTTCGTTATCTTGTAGAGCGATTGCCTGTAATGGTTTGTCCTTCTTGGGTTAAATCATTGGCTCAACCCATTGCGGTTGACGATGTGATTTTCTATTTGGCAGAATGTCTTTCAAAGCCTAAAACTGTTGATCAAATTTTTGAAATTGGAGGTCCTGATAAAATAACTTATGAAGAATTAATGCGTATTTATTCTGCATATTTGAATAGGAATCTTTTCGTTTTACAAATTCCTTTTTTGACCACTCGACTCTCATCTTATTGGGTGGATCTTATCACTCCCGTCAAAGCTTCACTTGCTAGACCTCTAATTGATAGTCTTGTACATGATACTGTTGTTACTGATGATAAAATTACAAAAATCATTCCAATTCATCTTAAATCTGTTCGTGAATCTATTGATATCGCAACAAAAGAAATGATTTCGACACCTTCTCCATCAAAAATAAAAGAAGAGAAAACAGGTTTTAAAATTAATCAAAAACTAATTCAAATATCTTTATTAGCTTTGGCTGTTATTGGAACTTCTTATTATTGGTTGGATGATAGACCTGATGTTTATCAACCTCTATGGTTAATTGATTCGTTTTTTTGGTATACCGTGATTTTTACTTCTTTAGTTTTTATTCATAATAAAACTCGCTTGGGTTATTTTATGGCGGGTATTCTTTCTTGGATAACTCTGGTATTTTGGTTATTTGATAATTTTTACGTTGTTTTTCAAACTTCGTTAATAGCATCTGAACCTAGTGAATTGATGACCATTAGAAATTTCATTGGAATATTCTTTGTTTCGTTAACTGTTGTCTCATCTCATAATTTGTTCCATAAGGTAATAGATTATCAACATAAAGGAAAACCTATTTAATTTTAAATTATTTTATTTTTTTAAAATTCTAAATAGATTTCCAGGATTTGGATTTGAATATAATAAAAAATATGTTTGATTTGCAAGATATGTGTTGTTTAATCGATAAATAATTGGATTTATTTCTGACAAAATTCCTCCGATGTTGATTTCTTCTTCTTTATACTGTTTTAGTAAATCAAAAAATTTTTCTTTTTCTACTTGGTTAAAACTACTGGAAAAGAATCCAAAAATATGTAAAATTACATTGCTATGTGTCTTTATTGTTGGGTTTGATTCTAATGCAATTTTAAGATGTTTTTCATATTCTTCTAACATTTCTGAGAATTTTATTTTTTTATGGCTTCCAACAATATTTCCTAGATTTTTTAATTCATTTTGATTATGAGCCATAATCATGTGTTTATTCATCGCTTGAAATGATACTAGATCTTTGATTTTATTTGATTTTTTTATTTCTGCAAATCTCTCAAAAACATAATTTCGGATGTCTTTTTCAGTTAATTTTTGTACAGATGTGTTGATATTTTCTTGTTTTTTATTCACTTTTCAAGTTCTTTCTGATTTACATATAAGCAGAAAACTAATTTTTTCATTTTACCACTATGTTTTGCGATGGTTTGCTGAATTACCACTAGAATAAATTATTATCACTAGGTTAAATATGATGAGCGAAAAAAAATCTTATGAAAACAACAATAGGCGCAATTTCGACAATTGTTCTACTTTTAGTAGTAACCTCAACTATATCATCTGCTTATGCAGAGGTCCCTAGCTGGGTAAAAAACAATGCTGGATGGTGGGCTGATGGAGCTATCACCGAATCTGAATTTATTTCAGGTGTGGAATTTTTGATAACTGATGGAATCATTGTAGTCCCTCCAACAACAATCTCATCTGAAACATCTGATGGTGTTCCAGATTGGGTAAAAAACAATGCTGGATGGTGGGCTGATGGAACCATCACTGATGGTGAATTTGTAAATGGAATTCAGCATTTGATAAAATCTGGTTTGATTTCAGTTTCTGTGGATTCTGAACCAATTCAAGTTGAATCTGTACAATCAAACACTGATGACTCTGAATTGGCTGCACTTGAAGCAGAATTAGAGAAATGCTCTGAAATTGTCAAAGCATACAAAAGAATTGATTGTGAAAAACCAATTGACAAAGAAATCGTGCTTTACAAATACAAAGCAGATGCTGAATCCTTTGTTCTAGGGCCGATAACGTATCATTGGTTTGGATCAGGCTCTGAGGGAAATGAGTTTGAAATAACCTCTTCAGGACAGGCCATACTATCAGTGCGCATGCTTGCAGAAAATACTAGCTCCGAAATAACTGCAATAAACTGCACCAGTCCGTCAATATGTGCATATGATGTTTGGGATGGCTCAAATGCATTCAAGTATTCTGGAATGGACTTTACCAGCGGTACCATCGTGTTGAATCCTGGTGATTCGCGAGAATTCAATATTCTCTTTGGACCAAATATCGGATATGGCGGAACTGAGTTTGAGTATGATTCATCAAAGAGTTATACTTTCAGAATCGATGAAACTTTTGGAAGTGCCGACATTCCTTTGAAATTGGAGTAATACTCCATTTTTTTAATTTTAGGCGTAATTTTACTTAGAAATCGGTTTGATTTAGTATTTCACTCAAGTGACGATTTCATCTAAACGGTCTTCTTCTTGTGCCCTTTTAATTTCCATGGCAATTCTTCTGCCAACTCCAAATGTTTGACCGTATTGATATTTTGTATATGGGCTGGTTGTTGCGACGATTGGATTTCCTGGAACCCTTAATGATACATCATACACAATCAATTCTAAATCCTTTGTAATTACGCTTTGTAATGAAAATGGACCGATAATTCCCGGGGCATATTCTTTCTTTACTGCTGCCACAAATTTATCTCCCATTTTGAGTACTTTTTCAAGTAATGATTCTCTAATGCTTGCAGGAGTGTGGCCTACTTCTATATTTTGTAGATCAATGTCAATTTCTAATTGCTCTTTTGCCGGAAGCGCATTGTAATCATGAATGTTGGTTTGCAATCTTCTCTCAATTCCGATAAAATCAACTTGATTTGAAATTGGAGTGTGGAAGAAATTAAAATTCATGTATGTTCCTATTGCCAATTCTTCAATGCTTGCCTTTTCAAGATCCTTTCTGGCAATTATTCCTTGCTTGATTTTCTCTTCAGATTTTGTTACGTAATCTTTGTATGATGATACGTTGAAGAATGCTCTTTCTAGCGGCCTCTTTTTTTCTTGAACCTTGACAATGCATGGCTTGTTAATTCGTCTAGGGTCTTTGAACAATTTTGGATACTTTATTCTGGCTTTCTCTAAAAGATAGTATTGGCTCTTTCTGGCAGTTCTTTCTTCTGCTTGGAATAGTTTTCTATTTCCAAATATTGGAACTTTGAATGAATTCTCAATTGTTTTGTATCCCAAGTATACTGTAAGTGATCTGTGAGGCACAATGATTGTGCTGGAATCCCGTAGCTCTTTCTGATATTTGGCTGATGCCATATCTTTGAATTTGTCTAAAACTGTAATCTCATCTGCAATACGGCCAAATCTTTGATAAGGTCCTTCTCGTCCCTTCTGGCAAAAGACTCTGGTTTGAAAATCCTCATCTTTGGCACCATCCATTATTTCCAGTGCTGAGTGACTGCCAAGTACGCCTATTTTGACATCGGAATAATCGTTGACTATTTTCTTAATCTCGGAACTCTTGATCATATTGTGCCTGCATATTGGTATCTAATATAGCTAATTTTTGATTATTCAGATCGACTTGATTAAATAGATTTTTTTTACTTGGTATTTCATTCAAACCATGTTATACAATTTTGAACTGCAACTACTTGGCGCAATCCTTCTACCTGTCATGCTTGTTGCAGGCATAGTCCTATGGTACAAAAGAAGAAAAGCTGATCAAGAATTATCTGATGCTGAAAATTCACCTGACCTCTAGTGATAATTTTGTCTTGCCTATCTAATAGATAAAATACTGTACATTGTAAGATTGATTGTTGAAACTTGTAATCGGAATTACTGGCAGCACTGGTGCAATTTATGGAATACGAATGCTTGAAACTCTCAAAAAATTAAACGTTGAAACTCATCTGGTAATTTCTGAATGGGGTGAAAAATGCATTTCGATGGAAACTGAATTTACTCCCGAACATGTGAAATCTCTTGCCACAAATATCTCTGATGAAAAAAATATGGCATCTAGTGTTTCTAGTGGCACTCATAGAATTGATGGGATGGTTGTGGCACCATGTAGCATGAAAACACTGTCTGCAATTGCAAATGGTTACGATGACACTTTGGTAGCAAGAGCGGCTGGAGTTACAATTAAAGAATCTAGAAAATTAATTTTGATGGTAAGGGAAACCCCTCTTTCTGCAATTCATTTGGAAAATATGCTAAAGCTCGCTAGACTGGGTATTGTGATTTTGCCTCCTGTAACTGAATTTTACACAAAACCCAAATCAATCGACGATATAGTAAATCACGGTGTTGGAAAATGCTTAGACCAGTTTGATATAGAGCACAATTTATACCCGAGATGGGGCACTCTCTAAAATACTATTGCCTAAATTTTCGTTAGAAAAAATTGTTAATAGCAATCGAGAAAATGTTTTTGACATTTTCTCAAACTTTGAAAACTATCAGAGAATAGTTCCACAACATTATCCTTCAGTTCGCGTTCGTTCTATGCGAGGTGATGTATCTGTAGTTGAAGAACATTTGATTTTAGGTAACATGGAATTGATAATTATGGCAAAGCATGTTTCCCAAAAACCAATCTTGCATGAAATTATTGTAATCGGCGGCGATGCAAAGGGAAGTAAAATCAAACAGGAGTTTATCGAGCTTGAAAATGGGACCAAGGTCTTGGTGGATGTAGATTTGAAATTCAAATGCAAAATGAAGATTTCAGTCATGTTTGGAAAAAACAATTTCAAACAAAGTTATGATGATGTGCTAGATGATTTTGCAAAACTCTCTGAAAACTAGTCTGATTTTACTTCTTTATCCTTGGAACTACTGTTGATTTCCTCTTTGAATTCTTTTAGATCTTTATCTGCCTCTATCTTTCCTTTCTCAAATTCTCCTTTGGCTTTGCCAAAAGTTTTTGCCAGTTCTGGAATCTTTTTTGCACCGAAAATCAGTACTCCGATGACTACTACTAATACGATAATCTCAGTGGTTCCTAGCATTTACAAAATACTTGCTTATTTCAGATTTAAGTGTTAGACTTTTTTCTGTTTTTACGCTCAATTATGATCATGCCTGCTGCATACAATCCAATCATCGGACCTGCAACAAACATCATTGTCACTCCTGTTCCATCTGGAGTAATTATTGCCCCAAAGATCACTATGATCACTATTGCATATCTAATGTTTTTTCTCCAAAAATCCGTGCCAACCATTCCTGATGCTGATACTGCATACATTACAAGAGGAAGTTGAAATGAAAAACCAAATGCTAACAAAAACTGTAATACAAATGTTACAAACTCCATCACGTTAAGAAAAGTAATTAATCCTGCCCCTTCCCCATACCTATACAAAAAGTCTAACATGTACGGAATAACAAAATTATAAGAAAACACACAACCTGCAATGAATAATCCTAATGCGGGCAGTGAGATACTTCTACTTACATTGATTTCGTTTTCTTTTAATGCCGGTTTGATGAACCCTACTAATTCTTTTATGATTACCGGCATCCCTACAACAATTCCGACAAGTGCTGCAACATACATTTGAGCAAAGAACGCTTGCCCTGGTGCAGTTTGAATTAAATCTACGTTTTCTGGTACTAACATAATTCTCATATGATTTGTAATCTGTGCTGCAATGTTGTGAGTTGGTTCAATTGTCGGATAATACAAAGTGAATTGGCTAATCTGAAATGGCTCCGCGTGAAACATTAGTAAAAATACGCTAATTGCACCAATGACAATTACAATTCGAACTAGACGTTTTCTTAGCTCTTCAAGATGCTGATTGATGCCATCCAATTCGGACATTTGTTTTCTTTAATTCTAAACTATAATAATTATGTCGGGATTGGTAGCAATTTTGATTCTGGAAGCCCTGCTTCTTTGAGTGCTTCAGCAGTGATGCCTCCAAATTCTAAAGATATGACTGCCTTTACGTTGAATTTTGCCTCCATCTCTTTTGCCAAATTTGCAATGTCTGTTGCGGAATAGATTTCATCAGATCCCTTTAGGATTATCCTATCTCCTTTTTCCATTTCTTTACCGTTGTACTTTCCTTGAAGAAATTTGGTAATCTCTGGGAGTTCTTTTCTGTCTATGTTGTTGTAAAAATAACAGATTCCTTTGACTGATTCATAATCATATGCTGTTCCATTCCTGTACATGAAAACACCGATAAAATGAGCCTCCTCTTCTGGTTCCCTGATGCATTTGATTTCCCAGTTTAGCAAATTCTTTTCATCATATGCGTAACTGCCTAGTTCATCAGATGTAATTTTCCAGTATCTCATTCTGCCTTTTGCCATTATGAAGTATTGTAAATTATTCTGATATAAATTCCATCTTAATGTGACTGCCAATTTTTTGTCTTCTTTTATAGTTAATTTGCATAATTTCTCTGTGGATGATTTACAAAACCCTTTATTTCCTGTAGAAATTGATGATTATCCTAAACTCTTTGATTATGTGTTGACTAGAGAAGGTTTGATCTATTTTCAAACTTTGAAAAGAAAATACGTTCTTGGCAAAGAGATGATCCTGGATGAATACAACAAGCTTTGATTGTTGTATGTGTATTATGCTACGGCTAATCGAAATCCAAAAGAAGTTTTTGCATGGCAAGACATTTGCTTAAGTCTGGATGATAGGGGGATTCTTGAAAAAGAAATGTATCTATCAAAAGAAGATTTAAAAAATAATTCAATGATCATTGAAAATCCGAATTATCACTCCGGCCTTTACAGAATCTACACAGACCATGTTAAGGAAAAAATGAATTCAAAGTAACCTGATCTGGGCTGGCGATATCTTAACAACACAAGTCCTCAAACCAGGGTTACCTGTTGTATGTTTCAAAATAAGTATAAAAGCACAAAATTCTTCGGAAGATAGATTAACCGCGATTTCATTTTTCAACTTGTAAATGGCAACTTTCCAAGTCAATGTAACTATAGAAAACAAGCCTGGAATTAGTGATCCTGAGGGAGAAACTATCCTTAATGATTTGGTTCTCAAAGGAACTCACAAAACAGTTTCAAAAATTAAAACGGTAAAGATGTTAAAATTTACAATACAAGAAAATGACAAAAAAACTGCCCAATTAAAAATCCGGGAAATCTGTGATGATTTGAGAATTTATAATCCAATGGTAAGTGTTGTCACAATCGATGTTTTTGAAGGTTAGTTTTATTCTGAATTTACGTTGTCCACTGTGGCGTTAATCAAAAGCTTACTTCTTAGGACTTCTGTTAGATTTGTCTGGGTTATCCCTCCCACTAGGCTTCCATCTTCAAGCACGATTAAGCGCCTGATGTTGTTGTTTAGCATCTTTTGAACTGCATGTTCAATCTTTGTCTCAGGTTCTGCCCATTTGAAATTCTTAGACATTATCTCTTCTAGTTGAGTTTTCGATGATCTGATATCTTTTGCTGCAATTTTTCTTACAATGTCTCTCTCTCTGAAACAATCCCTTCGGGTTTGCCTTCCTTTAGTATTGCAAGAAAGATAATCTCTTTTTCTTTTAAGATTACTGATGCGTCAAGTGTATTTTTGCTGTAATCTATTGTAATCACATTTTTTCTATAATGTCTCTCACTTGAGTCATGGCGATCAACTAATTTCTATACATAAGAGTTTACTCGGACTAGATTCAAATTAAATATCTCTGAATGTTTGAAGAATTGTGAAAGTTGGGGTCGTGGTTTTTCCTGGTAGCAATTGTGATCGTGATATGTATCATGTATTGACTGATGTATTTCATCTTGATGCGGAATATTTTTGGCATGAAAAAGGATTGCCTGAAAATATTGACGCAGTAATTCTTCCGGGAGGATTTTCTTACGGTGACCGATTAAGAGCTGGTGTAATTGCAGCTCATAGCCCAATCATCAAAGATGTCAAAAGAATGGCTGAAAAAGGAATTCCTGTTTTAGGTGTATGTAACGGATTTCAAATTCTTGTAGAATCTGGGTTACTTCCAGGCGTATTACTCAAAAATGAATCCTTGAATTTTATGTGCGAATGGACCAATCTGATTGTTGAAAACAACCAAACGCCATTTACAAATCAATTCAAATTAAATGAGAAAATTCCAATCCCCATAGCTAATGGTGAAGGCAGATATTATGTTGATGATGATACTATGAAAAAATTAAAAGAAAAAAATCAAATTGTTTTCAGATATTCTGAGGTGGTAAATGGCTCTTCAAATAGAATTGCAGGGGTGTGTAACGAGGATGGTAATGTTGTTGGAATGATGCCTCATCCCGAAAGGGCAGTTGAATCCGACATTAATCCAATTGATAACAAACCCTCTTCTCTTATCTTTGAATCACTATTGACAAAAACGGGTGTTAGTAAATGAGTTTAGAAGAACACGAACTAAATGAGTTAAAATCCAAAATTGGTAGAGATCCTACGTCTACTGAACTGCAAATTGTAGCTGCTGAATGGTCTGAACATTGTTCTTACAAATCATCCAAAAGACATTTGAAAATGTTGCCGATGGATGGTCCTCTTGTAATTAATGAAAAAGGATATGATTCTGGAGTTTTGGATGTTGGTGACGGGTATGTTGTCACTGCACATATTGAAAGTCATAATCATCCATCAGCTGTAGAACCTTATGGTGGTGCTGCAACTGGGGTTGGTGGAGTAATACGAGATATTTTATCTGCAGGAACCAGACCTATTGCAATTTTTGATGGATTAAGATTTGGTAATATTGAAAAGGATTTACAAGCTAGATGGCTTTTCAAAAATGCAGTAACTGGAATTGCTGATTATGGAAATTGTTTAGGAATTCCAACTATTGGTGGTGAAGTTGAGTTTGATGAATGCTATCAAAATTATGCTTTAGTTGATGTTGCTGCGTTGGGATTTGGTAAAAAAGAAAATTTGATAAAAAATCATGCTAAAAAAGGTGATTTCGTTGTATTGATGGGTGGTTCTACTGGAAGAGATGGGATTGGTGGTTCTCAGTTTGCATCTGATTCATTAGAATCTGAAGATCGTTCTGCTGTTCAAATCCCTGATCCTTTCATCGAAAAATTGATTATTGAAACTGTTTTGGAGGCTAGAAATGATAAACTAATTCATGCTATGAAGGATCTTGGTGGTGGTGGATTATCGTGTGCAATCTCAGAGACTGCTGATGCATTAGAAATTGGAAT
>CAJQMY010000007.1 GCA_905479565.1 uncultured Candidatus Nitrosopumilus sp. | reverse complement strand
AGAAGAAATGGTCATGGAAGAAGAAATGGTCATGGAAGAAGAAATGGTCATGGAAGAAGAAATGGTCATGGAAGAAGAAATGGTCATGGAAGAAACTCATGAAGAACCAGCAGGACCAACAACTTACACAGTAGATATTCCAGAAGGTACTTCTGTTCCAGGATGTGAAGAAAACAATGCATGCTACTTACCAGAAGATATCACAATCAATGCTGGAGACACAGTAGAATGGATTAACGTCGATACGGCAGCACATACAGTAACAGGTGGAAGTCCAGCTAATGGCCCATCGGGCGTATTTGACAGCAGTCTAGTCATAGCAGGTGCAAATTATTCATTTACATTTGATGACGCAGGCAGTTACGACTACTTCTGTATGGTTCATCCATGGATGATAGGTAGTGTTACAGTAAACTAACCAAAATTTTTCCATTTTTTCTTATTTTATTTGGTTTTTCCTTATTGCCCGATTATATGCTACACCGAATCGATGCGTTTCATCTCTAGCATATTGCAAAATTTTCAAAGATGATTTGTATTTTGGGATAACTACCGGGTTTTTATTTTTAGGCAGATAGATTTCCTCGTTTTCTTTTGCCAGAGAAATACAAGGCAAATCCAAGCCAAGGGATTCCAATGATTTCATCGCAGAGCCAAGCTGGCCTTTCCCACCGTCAATTACTATCAGGTCAGGAAGTTCAGAGTTTTCTTCCAACAATCTAAAATATCTTCTCTGGATAATTTCTCCAATCATTGCAAAATCATCGCGTCCAGACACAGTTTTAATTTTAAATTTTCGATATCCAGATTTGTTTGGAATGCCACCCACAAACCTGGACATCGACCCTACGGCAAAATCGTCACCATGATTAGAAATATCAAAGCATTCAATGACATTGGGTATGACAGGCAAACCAAGAATTTCTTTCAATTCAACCAGTCCAGGGTCCCCCCCTTTAGAAAGAACCAATTCGATATTTTTCAAGATTAGGTTAACGATGTCTTTTTTCTTACCTTTTGAGGGACATGCGATTTGGACATCGTGTCCTGATTGCTCAGTGAGCAAGGATTCCAATAGTTTTTTATTTTCAGGTAATTCACTAACCAAGATGAATTTTGGGATTTTGTGTGTAGAATAGTATTGATATAAAAAATTTGAAAAGGAATTATCCCCAACCAAATCAAAGAAAAACTTGTCACTGTCTCTAATTACGCCATTAATCATTCTAAAATTCATGACGGTTGCAGATTGCTCCTGAATGCCTATGCCAAAATATTCTTCGTCAGAATTTTCGACATATTCCATTTTTTGTTTTGTTTGAAGACTTCCGAGCCTAATCAGAGTATCACGAATGTCTTTTGCACGTTCGAATTGCTGCGATTCAGCGGCACGTTGCATTTCTTCTTCCAATTTTTTCGTAAAAATTTTAGTTTGATTTTTTCCACTCAAAACATCTTGTAATGCCTTAACATGTTTCGGATATCTTTCTTGGGCATTTTTAAATTCGCAGGGCCCCTCGCAGTTACCCAGATGGTATTCTAGACAGACTTTTTTTGGAAGAGTTTTACAAATTCTAATTTGAAACGATTTTCTCAAAGTGCCTATCGTTAGTAGTTTTGAACTTCCTTGTGTAAAGGGACCGAAAGTCTTTCCCTTTCCGAGAAACTTTCCGTCACGTGTTCTTCTTGAAACTAAAAGCCTAGGAAATTTTTCATCAGATATTCTAAGGTACGTGTATCGCTGTTGATCTTTTAATTCAATGTTAAACTTAGGCCGATATTTTTTGATCATGTTTGATTCTAAAAGAAATGCTTCACTTTCGTTATCAGTCAAAACGAATTCAATAGATGAAATATGTTCAACGAGTTTTTGCGTTTTATAATTCTGATTTTTGTTAAAATAAGATCTCACCCTGTTTTTCAAATTCTTGGCTTTACCAATATAGATAATCTGCCCATCAGAATCTTTCATCAAATAAATGCCGGGATTCGTAGGGATGTTAATTTTAGAAATATCAAAAGTCATTTTTTTAATAGTTTCTTCAAATATTTTCCAGTATAACTTCCAGGTGCTTTTGCAATGTTTTTTGGAGTGCCAACTGCAACCACTTTTCCACCCTCGTCTCCACCCTCAGGGCCAAGATCAATTAGCCAGTCAGAATTTTTGATGACATCCATGTTGTGCTCTATAACGACTACAGTATTTCCCAAATTCACCAAGCGATTGAGAACGTCCAATAATTTTTGAACATCTGCAAAATGTAAACCGGTAGTAGGCTCATCCAGAATGTACAGCGTTCTCCCGGTACCTCGTTTTGATAATTCAGATGCAAGTTTTACCCTCTGAGCTTCACCGCCAGACAGCGTAGTGGATGATTGCCCAAGTTTGATATAGCCCAAACCTACATCATATACAGTTTGTAATTTTCGTTGAATTGATGGAACATTTTCAAAGAAATTTAATGCCTCATATACAGTCATGCCCAAAATGTCAGAAATGTTTTTTCCCTTGAACAATACAGATAATGTTTCAGTGTTGTATCTTTTTCCTTTGCATTCATCACATTTTACATACACATCAGACAAAAATTGCATTTCAATTTGCTTGACACCGTCTCCATCACATGCAAAACATCTTCCATCGGCTACATTAAATGAAAATTGTCCGGGCGCGTATCCACGTTCTTTGGATAATGCAGTATTTGCGTAAAGTTCTCTAATAGGGGTGAAAGCACCAATGTAAGTGGCAGGATTTGAACGAGGGGTTCTGCCAATAGGGGATTGATCAATTGAAATTACTTTATCAATATTTTCTAAACCAGTAACGTCTTTGTGACTTCCAGGCCGAATGTTAGATTTGTAAAAATGATTTTGCAGTGTTTTTAACAAGACATCATTAATCAAAGTGGATTTCCCCGAGCCAGAAACACCGGTTACAGAAACAAACAGCCCCAAAGGAATTTCAATGTCAACATCTTTAAGATTATTTTCAGATGCTTTAGTTATTAATATAGAGCCAGAACGATTACGAGTTTTATCATCCAGATTAATCAATGAATTGTCTTTCAAATATCTGCCAGTTACAGATGTGTCATCTTTTAGAATTTGATTCACAGTTCCCTCAAAAACAACATTTCCACCATGTACGCCAGCTCCGGGACCCAAATCAATCATCCAGTCTGAATTTCGTATAACTTCTTCATCATGCTCTACAACTAGGACAGTATTTCCCAAATCTCGTAGCTTGTTTAGCGTTTTAATGAGACGGGTATTATCTCGCTGATGCAACCCAATGGTAGGTTCGTCTAAAACATACAAGACTCCAGTTAAATTAGAACCGATTTGAGTAGCCAATCTAATTCTTTGCGATTCTCCACCAGATAGAGTGGAACTCAGCCGGTTCAGTGTGATGTAATTCAATCCAACATTCATTAAAAATTCCAGACGTTCTTTAATTTCTTTTAAAATATCTCTTGCAATGTATTGCTCATTTGTGGTTAATTTTAATGAGGAAAAAAAATCATAGCAGTGATCAATCGACATATCACACACAGTCATTATGCCTTTTTCATTAATTTTAACTGCAAGTGATTCAGATTTCAGTTTTTTGCCGTTACATGTGTTACATGGAGTGTCTCTCATGAATTGTTTCAACCATTCTCTTTTTGACTCTGAATCGGTTTCCATGAATGTACGCTGCAAATTACTCAAAACACCCTCAAAAGCATTAGTTGATTGCCAAGACGAATCACCTGACTTTGAACGATATGTGAAATCAATCAAATCATCAGTGCCATGTAAAATAATTTTAAGGTATTTTGGTTTGATCTTGTCAAAAGGCGTCATTAAATCAAAACCAAATTTTTTCCCAACTGCTCTTAATGCCTGACGTCTAAACGCGGAAAACCTACCACTCCACGGGACAATTGCGCCATCTAGAATAGATTTTGTTTTGTCAGGCACCACCAAGTCAGCATCAAACTCCATCTTCACCCCCAAACCATTGCAAGTTTTACACATCCCAAAAGGGGAATTAAAGGAAAAAGAACGAGGTTCCAGATCACCCACAGTTAGTCCGCAATACGGACAAGCATTATTTTGAGAGAAAATTTTCTCAGATTTATCCGTAGCAATCATTACATCTCCTTTGGATGTTTTGATGGCAGTTTGTATCGCCTCAAAAAGTCTAGAACGCTCAGATTTTTCAGTAGTGATCCTATCAACCACTATCTCGATATTATGCCATTTTTGCCTGTCGAGAGGAGGAATTTCATCATCCAGGCTCAAAATTTCCCCGTTAAGGCGAACTCTGGAATAACCATCCTTTTTGATTTGTTCAAATAGTTTCTCATACGTTCCTTTTTTCCTCTGAACCATAGGAGCCAAAACAAGTATTTTTTTTCCTGAAAAATCTTTGAGAACTGAATCACAAATTCTTTCTATGGATTGGGTTGATACTTTACGTCCACAGTTAGTACAGTATGGAATTCCAATTCTTGCAAACAATAATCTCATGTAATCGTAAATTTCTGTAGTGGTTCCGACAGTAGAACGAGGGTTTTTACTGGTAGTTTTTTGTTGAATAGAAATTGCAGGAGACAGGCCCTCAATAGAATCTACATCAGGTTTATCCATCATGTCTAAGAATTGACGAGCGTATGCAGATAGGGATTCCACATATCTTCTCTGTCCTTCTGCATAGATGGTATCAAATGCCAAAGTAGACTTTCCAGAACCAGACAAGCCACTGATTACAACTAACTTATTTTTTGGAATATCAATGTCCAAATTTTTTAGATTGTGATGACGCGCTCCACGAATTTTTAATTTATTTTCTGTCATTTTTAAATTCAATCTCCTTTTCTATTCTTTTTATCCTATCTCGGCATTCTATTGCGCGTTCAAAATCCAATTCTTCTGAATATTTTTTCATTTGGGCATCCAAATCAATAATTTCGGTAGCAAGGTCATGCGATGATTTTAGCTTAGAGTCATCCAGTGCAACTTCTTGATCCGGGACAGATTTGATAATTGTTTTAGGAATAATTCCATGATCCATATTGTATTGCATTTGTTTTTCTCTACGACGTTTAGTTTCATCCATTGCATTTTTCATAGACTTGGTTATGCTATCAGCATACATTATGACAGTTCCATTTACATTTCTTGCAGCTCTACCACATGTCTGAATCAAACTGGTAAAATTTCTCAAAAAGCCCTCCTTATCCGCATCCAAAATTGCAACTAATGAAACTTCAGGAATATCCAATCCTTCCCTTAGAAGATTGATTCCCACAAGCACATCGAATTCGCCTAATCGTAACTGCCTGATTATCTCGGTTCTCTGCAATCCCTCAATTTCAGAATGCATGTATCTCACTCTAACCTGTTTTTTTGATAGATATTCTGCCAAATCTTCAGCCATGCGTTTAGTCAAAGTAGTGACTAATACCCTCTCAAAGTTGACAGTCCTTTTGTTGATTTCTTCAATTAGATCATCCATTTGATTTTTCGTATCTCTAATCTCAACTTGAGGATCAAGTAAGCCAGTAGGTCTCACTAGTTGCTCAGCAATATGAGATGAAATCTTTTTCTCATAATCAGAAGGGGTCGCTGAAACAAAAATTGTATTCTGTATGTATTTTTCAAATTCTTCAAACTTTAACGGACGATTGTCAAACGCACTAGGCAATCTAAAGCCATATGTAATCAGTTCATTTTTTCTTGAACGGTCACCCTTGTACATCCCATGAAGTTGCGGCAATGTGACATGAGATTCATCAATTACCAACAGATAGTCATCTCCAAAAAAATCCATCAAACAAAATGCTTTTTCGCCGGCTTTTCGTCCATCAAAATGCCTGGAATAATTTTCAATGCCAGAACAGTACCCCAACTCTTCAATCATTTCTAGATCATATTTTGTCCTCATCTCAAGTCTTTGTTTCTCTAATTCATTTAACTCAGGTAAACGTGTTTTCAGTTCATCTCTAATTGATTTAACAGCTTTTTTGCGAACATCTTTCGCAATAAGATAGTGTTTTGCAGGATAAATTTTCATTTGAGACACTTTCTTTTTTTCTTTTAACGAGGCATGGTCTAAAATAATAATTTTTTCCACTTCATCTCCAAACATAGAAATTCTAACCAAATCTTCAGAATACGCAGGAGTCACATCTATCGTGTCGCCTTTAACTCTGAAATTCCCAGGTGCTACTTCAGTGTCATTTCTCTCATACCTCGCATCAACGAATCTTTGAATAATTTCATTTCTTTTAATCTCATTACCAGTCTTTATTGGAATTGCCAGGTCTTCCCAATCTTTGGGATTACCAAGAGAATAGATGCAGGAAACTGTAGACACAATAATTGTAGGTTCTCCAGACAGCAACATTGCAGTTGCCTCCAATCTCAATTTTTCAATTTTTTCATTGATTTGGGTATCTTTTTCAATATAAGTATCTGTTTGTGGGAGATAACTTTCCGGTTGGTAATAATCATAGTACGATACAAAGTAACCAACATTATTTTTTGGAAAAAATTGCTTTAGTTCCGAATAAAGTTGCGCTGCAAGAGTTTTGTTATGAGAAATGACAAGTGTGTGTTTTCCAGTTCTAGCAATCACGTTTGCTACAGAAAATGTCTTTCCACTTCCAGTTACACCAAGTAATGTTTGGACAGTTCCTTTCTGTACGCCTTTTACCAGGGAATCAATGGCCTGTGGTTGATCACCTGTAGGCACATAGTCAGATGTCAATTCAAATTTTGAGATTTGTTCCAACAGATAGAATCCCGGAAAACTGAACTTATAGATAGCGTTTGCGTAATAGGAACAACAGGTCAGCAAGATGTCAAATTTAGGAATTCCTATGCAATTTTAAATTAATAGTCAAGGAAACATGAATCAGTCAGCATTAGATGAAAGCAGCAAAAAAATACTAAAAAAGATCGAGCTCAAATGCGTGTATGAGAATCAAATAAAATCATTCTAAATTAATTTACCAAACAGGCCCATCAATCATCTTTAAACCAGATTCAGTTACTTCAAAACCCATAATTTTCAAAGTCTCAATAGCAGTGGGAGAATTTTTCTGAAGAATTTTCTGAGCCAAATCCAATCGATCTTCAGGCCTCATGTGTTGGCCTATTTTGTATTTACCATGTAGCGTTTGAGGAATCACTTTGATCACACTTACAGCATCCAATACGCGCATTTCAGATTGAATTGGATCATACTGGCCCTCGGGTTGATACTTTTTCATCAGACCATTGAGTGCAAGCGTTTTTTCTTCCCTATCAGATACAAAAGATGCAATTCCTTTGATTACAACACTGATGTACAATGTATCAGCTAAAGATGCATTATGCGGATCTTCAAAATAAGATGGTAAAAATTCAAGTTCCCTATCGGCTTCAAAACCAACCTTGTTGTTTCTTGCGATGTTATCTAATTTCTCACCCCTTACATGAGAATGCATGTAAACTGCATCATTTAGAAATACGAAATTCATTGGAATTAATTGGGGAAACCCATTCTCATCAATACTCGCTATCCGTCCAACATGCTCTTCGTTCAAAAATTCTTTCACTTTTTCATATGATTTGATTTGAAGAATCCCAGTTAACTGCACAAGTTAATTCAGTAAAATAATATTATAAATTAAGAGCATGGAAACCCCTAAAATACAAGGGGAATGAAAAACCACATGGATGATCCATATCTTAACGAATTAAGAGATAATTTTCAATCATATTCCAACCAATTGAAAAAATTAAAAACGAAATTATTAAAAACAGATTCTCCAGAATTGCAAGAGAAAATTATCAAACAAATTGATTCCATAGCAAACAAGATGGAAAATAATCAAAAGAAGTCAGTTAAAGTAACAAAATCCAGAATTAAAGAAAGAAAATCAAAGAAATAGATTCAATCCTCTTCATCTAGTTCTTCGGCCATAGCCTTAATTTCCAAAAGTCTGCATTCTAATTCATTACATTCTGTTTTGAATTTTGAGTCCATAGGGCATCATTACAAAAATAATCAAAAACAAACAGCATTTTAAAACTTGACTTTTTTCATCCAAATTTTTCATTAATGTAAATTCCTAAATTTAGGACAATTCAGGCATATGAAGTGAATGAAGTAGACGAGGAACGTGACAAGGCAGTTAAGATAACTTTGGACCTTCTAGAAGAGTGGGGTTCAGCATCAAAGTTCATCTGGTTTAGAGAACTGCATAGAATTACAGACATTGACAAAGGATTGCTTCGAAACATACTCAATGAATTAAAAAAATCAAAAGAAGTCAAAGAGATGCACGGGACTAACAATAGAATATTTTTCTGTCTCAAAAAATATTACATCAAATGCAGAGATGTCGAGTTTAGATTCAAGGGTAAACAAATTATGTTAAAGGATGGAAGTAAAACAAAGATCATCCAAGGTTCAACTAATGCAACAGAGCGAACCAGAAAAAGGATAGAAAAGCAAAAAAACAGACGTAATTCTAAAGCAACTACAAAAAGAAAAAGGCCGCATAAATCATAGAGAATCTTCAGATTGACGTCTTGAAAAATTTGATTCTGCACGTTTTAGTTTAGTAGGTTCTGCCACATCTTCAGTCATATCATAAAGATTGTGTAATTCCATGTCAGGAGTCAATTCGTCTTCCTTCTCATCATCTAAATCATACTCAAGATTTGCCAAAATGTCAACATTTTCTTCTAAGATATCAAGGCATTTTTTCACAGATTCAGGAAAGTCTTCATCCATTACAATGCATAGAATATAGTAAACTAAATGATTTACTGTATGATAAAAAATGTCTTATTGTTTAGCCTTAGCACGTAATGCAGGCATTACGTGGCTTGCAAATTTATCAATAGAGCCAAAGTAATTCTTACCCCAGAATCTAATTACAAAATGATTAACACCGGCATCCATGAATCTCTCAAATACAGGAATCATATCTTCAGGAGTGCCAACCGCGGTTGATGAACGAGCAACATCGTTAGGGATTTTGGTTGCAGCTTCTCTCATCTTCACAATCCAACTTTGATCAGACATTGAATATTCTGTAAAGTATTTTACGAAATCAAATCCTTCGATTTCTTTTAATCCATGAACTCTCAAAATTTCAGGCTTGAACAAACTAACCTTTACTGCTTCTTTCATTTTGGCCCAAGATGCTTCTGCATCTTCTGAAAAGTAAACGTCGATATCTAAAGCCATTTGGAAATTATCTTTTTCTTCTTGTGTTCTGTTGTTTGCATCCATTGAAACCTCGATCTGTTTTCTATGGTCTTCAAATAACTCAGGAGTGTAACCGATTGGAAGCCATCCATCACCGAGTTTTCCAGTTAATGCAAGGGTACGTTTACCACCTGATGCCATGTAAGTCGGTGGGCGTGGTTTTCGGATTGGAGGAGCTTGTAAACATGCGCCTTCAAGTTGATAGTATTTTCCTTTATAATCTACAGTATTGTCAGGAGTTGATTGGTATAATTTATGGATAGTTTCAATCTGCTCTTCCCATTTAGAAACTGGTTTCTCAAATGGAATGCAAAATTCTTTTAGATTCTGTGCTTCGCCGGCTCCAATTCCCAAAATTGCTCTACCTTTGGAGACCCTATCAAGAGTAATTGCAGCTAGTGCAATGTTTGAGGGATGTCTTCTAATTGCATCAGTAACGCATGTTCCTAGTTCAACATTATTTGTCACAGCTGCAATTGCAGATAACATGACCCAAGGATCAAGAACAGTTGCATTTTTCCACTGTGGGACATTTGTGTGGTCCATATAGAAAATGGAATCATAACCAGTTTTATCAGCGAGTATGCATGCTGTCAATATTTGATCTTCAGTATAACCAGCTCTTGCTACATTTAGTCCATTTTGAATACCAAATTTGAGTTGTTTTGAAGCCAAGTACATTTACGTTAGATTATTAGAATAAAAAGTTTCATGTAGCTGCCAATTTCGTACTTTATCAAGAAAATAGAAAAAAAAGTAAAAAATATAGAGTTTTTTACAAATTGCCTGCATTGATATCTTCAAGACACTTTACGACGTCATCTTTTGATATTGGAATTGGATTTGGATCCAAATGTCCTTTATCTGTCATGACAATGTCTGCAGCTTCTGAAACATCAGCTTTGAGTTCTAGTTTATCAAAACCTAATTTTTCCATAGCCTCTTTGAATCTATCATAGAAGATTGATTTGTTATGCTTGTGTGCAACGGTGGTACATGAGGATAATGAAAATCCATGAGGTACACCTTCATTTGAGAACACATAAGACAATGCATGTCCCAGGGTTGTAGAGCAATTTCCAAAGCCCATTCCAGACAACATTGATCCATAAGGATAGTTTTCTGGTTTGTCATTCATAATTGCATCATACAGAATCTCAAATGCTTGTTTGCATAGAGTTCTTGTCAAGTCATTACCAAGTTTGCTATCATAGCCTTCGGTTGCTTGAGCACATGCATCACAGACAGAATTTTTCAAGACTTGCTCTGGAGTGCCATCCATAAAGTATGAATCCACTACAGCCATGTCAGCTAAAAATCTGTCTTCGCGTAACAATTTCTTTTTACCATCAAATTTCAGAACACAATAAGTTGTCATTTCAGCTCCAGTTCCAAATGTTGTTGGAATTAAGATTTTGTCTTTTTTCATCTCAGGTGCAGCGTATTTTACTACATCCATTGAACTTCCACCACCAAGTCCAATTAGACATGATGGGTCTTTGTCTTTGAATTGTGAAATAACAGTATTGACATCGTCAATTGATGGTTCAGGTTTTACTTGGTCATACAACATGTAATCCTGAATACCCATTCTTGCTAACCATTTGTCAGATAGTGCTGGCGGAACGGTTGTGACAACTAGGGCATTTTTTGGATACTCTGTTTCACCAAGTGCATTTTCTCCAAAGTTGATAACTTTTGGAATGCGTACTGTTTGCATAAATCAAAGGCATAATTAATTATTATTATATCTTGCAATTGAAAACATCAATTATACTCACAAGCATGTTCACTGCTTGTGTCAAATCCATCATTTTTTCAAATACATGACTTCTGTTTAATCTGCATACGTTTCACTTGTCTCAAATTAACAATCAATTGCAATCATAGTATTTTCAATATTGATACTTATTTGACATCATTATTCCAAGATATCTTGCCACCTAAGCAGGATAGCAAACATTCAGAGAGTGCCAGTCAAGGAAACTAATATGAAATTACTTTATGCAAACAGGATTATTTACACAGTATAGCACTGTACCAGTAAGATCAGCATCATCCAGCAAAGCATCTTGAAGGTCTGCTCCAGATAAATCTGCACCAGTAAGATTTGCCCCTGAAAGATCGGCACCTATAAGACTCGCACCTCTTATGTCACTCCCCCTCATATCAGAACCAAAAAGAATTACACCATTCAGATTTGCCCCAGTAAGATCAATGCCTCTTAAATCCGTATTTTGCATGTTGTAATTACTTATGTCAATTCCACTCAATACAGAGCCACTTAAAATTATATTTTCTAAGTTAGAATCAGCCAACAATGAATTGGAAACTATACTGCCGCCCATAATTGAATTGGATAAATCAACTTCGCGAAGATCAGAATTGTAAATTTGAACTCCGGTTAAATTAGAATTAGACATCAAAGCTCCACTTAGGTTAGTCTTATCAATTAGCACATTGGACAAGTTGCATTCAGAAAGATCTTTTTCAGAAAGGTTATTTTCTACAAAGCTTTGATCAGCATTGCATTTTAGCGGTTCTAGAAGTACAGATGTTGAATTTACCGAAGAGTCAGATGGAGAATCCATCATATTTTCTATCATCCATTGCTGAGACATTTTAGGGTTATTTGACATCATTTGATTGAAAAATTCTTGATTCTGAAATTTCATAGATACTGGATCATAGGTACTTGCAAAATGAGCATAACTTGCACCAAATCCTATAAAGAAAACAGCAATTACAATTGCAATCCAAATAGTTCGACTTGTCATTTCAAATATTCCTATGAGGCATTCCTATAATAGACTATTGTAAACAACATCAAAAATAATTCTCAATATATAATGAAATTCTTTCATTTTCTAAGATTTTTGAACAGATATCACAATAATTTTACCAATACTTACATCAGTAATAACAAATTTTCCACATGTACACATTTTCAGAATTGGATCTCAGCAAAGATGAACAATGTAAGTTCCACTATTCACTTTCTTGTTGTGACATGTTGTAATGTGGGGATTACATCATCAAGATATTCTTTCATGGTGCCATTCTCATAAAACAATCCCCAGTGGGTCTCAGCATCATTCGGCCCTCCCAAATCAAATACATCTTCAGGTTTCCATTTTTCATCAAATGCCTGGAATATGAAATAATCAATATTCCTGGCATCTGCAATTTTCCGAAATTCTCTGACAAATTTTTGTTGATTCTCGGGACTTGGAACTGCCTGATTCACGTTTCGGCCATCTGATGGCCATCCAGTCTCTCCAATTACAACGTCTTTTCCAAACGTGTCTCGAACCTCATAGTACGCATCAAAGACATTTCCTGCAGCATTGCTAATTTCAATTCCTCCCCAGTATGAATATTGATTAATCATAACATAGTCAACATAAGAAATAATTTTTGGGTGCTGCAACCATGTAACGGAAGGTTCTGCAATAGTAACTAGACATTCAGAGTGTAGTTTTTCTTGTATTGTAGCAAGATATAGGATTATCTGTTCTTCATTTAATATTCCTCTATAAAGTCCCTCATTTTCTATAATCAAAGTATAGATTGTATCTGGATGCTCATTTGCAATCCGGATTCCTCGTTCAATTTTTGCTTGATCTGAAGCATCATCTCCTGTTAGTAGTAAGGTAACCGCAGTCTTTAGCCCATATTTTTTAGCAATCTCAGGTACATGTTGATTGTTTCCATCTAGTCCATAGATTCTGATTCTGTCAGTAATTGAGCTGAGATATTGGATATCATCTTTAATCTCATCAACTACAGGATGAATCCCAGTAATCGGCGATTGTCCTTCTCTATATGGACTATATGCGATACCGTAGAGTTTTGTTGTCGTAAAGTCAATGTCAGGTTTTATGATATTCTTGGATTTCAGATTAGCCTGGATGGAAATGGCACTGGAGTTATAAGGATCCATCCCAAGGATCTTGTCAACCCACGACACGGTTTCATCATATTTTTGAAGATCAAACGTAGATGTGGCCATACCCAACATGGCATCAATATCAGTGTCGGATTGCAGTAATGCCTGAGTATAGTGGTATACTGCTTCGTCTGGCTTGTCCATATTGTAAAGGGCGTTGCCGATACCAACTCTTGCAGGTGCATTAACACCATCAATTGACAGCACAATATCAAAATATTTTATTGCATCCACATTTTGATTTAGTTTCACAAGCGAGTATCCTGCACCATTCAATGCCACAATGTTTGCAGACTGAATCTCAATTACCTGCTTGTAAATCCTCAGTGACTCTACATAATTGTATTCTACATAGTACGCTGCATCTGCCTTGCTGATCAGTTGGTCAATTTCATCAGAATCATTAGTTTCATTATTATTGGAACTTTGGATAACAGTTGACTCTATGTCGGCAGTCTTGAAGTGTTTTTCATTTACAAAATTGTCATTGTTCATTCCCATGTACACAACTCCACCAAGAGTGACAACGACTATAACTACTATAGTGATCATCCCGTACCACTTCATGCCAAAAAATTTCCTTCAAGTATGAAAAACCTTGCGATTCCATGACAATATTTGGGAACTATGCTGCTTGCATTTTCAGGCGGTACCAGACGATTTTAAAAAACCGTAAAATAAGGTAACATCGCCACCATATTATTTCAATAAGCATTTAGATTAGATGTACAAATGTTTACTTTTCTGATGTTAATTTAACATTTTCTACATATTGCATAGTTAACGATTTTAAATCTCAAAATAAATTATTTCCATGAATCAAAATGTTTCACTAAAAAAGGAGAAATTCTACTGCAAGTACTGCAAGGAAAATCCGACAATAGGAATTCCAGATGACGTAGATTTGTCATCCCCCTCAAGTGAAAAATTTGTAAGGAACTTAAAATGCACGATTTGTAAGACAGTCGGAGACATCAGACGATAGCATCCACATCTCATTTCTTTGCTGGAAAAGTTATCACATCTTAAAAATCATCCTTTATTTTTTCATGAAACTATCATGCATGCTTTAATCTATTAGATTGCACGTAAATGTCACGTCTAACGTTCTCAAGAAACATACTTGATCAATATTAGCAGATTACGATAAAGTCTTGTATTATTATATCTTGTATTAATGAAGGGTTAGTATGATTATCCAAAATTTCGAGGATTTGGCAACTACGAGCAAGAAAAAAGATTGTTTAGAAATTTTAGAATCAGGACTTCAGGCAGCAAATCCAGAAAACATTATTAGAAAATTTGTCACTCCAAATGAAATTAAAATTAATGATAAATCATTCAATCTGGAGAAATATTCAAGCATATATTCAGTGGCTTTTGGAAAGGCAGGAGATACCATGACCAGAGCACTAAACGCAATTATTCCCATAAAAAGTGGAATTATAGTTATTCCAAAAGGCTCAAAATCAGTTATCAAAGGTAAAAAATTTCAGATTTTTAATTCCAGACATCCAAAGCCAGATTCAACAAGCATAAAGGCAGCAAAGGAAGTTATGAAATTTGTTCAAAACAAACGAAGTGACGAATTGATAATTTTTCTAGTTTCAGGAGGAGGATCATCATTGCTAGCAATGCCTGATGATATCACTTTAGATGACAAAGTTCATGTTACAGATACTTTGTTAAAATCAGGAGCCACCATACAAGAATTTAATTGCATAAGAAAACACCTGTCCAAAATCAAAGGAGGCAAACTAGTAGAGAATATGAAATGCCAAGGGATAGGACTAGTAATGTCGGATGTTGAAGGGGATGATCTGTCATCCGTTGCATCAGGTACAACATACATGGATGATACAACGTATGCGGATGCACTAGAAATTATTAAAAAATACAAAATAGGCTGGAAAATACCTAATGAAGTTTTGATGCTTTTAAAAAATAGAATGAATGAAAAAAAATCAGAGACCCCAAAAAAAGCTAAAATTGAAAATTATGTGATAGCGAACAATGATGATTGCCTAAATGAAATGAAATCTAAAGCAGAAGAAATGGGCTATACGGTCAGTGTAATGCATGTTTTTGATGACATTAAAAAAGCAGTAACTAAAATTCTTGAAAAAATTTCAGAAAATGAAAAAACATGCATCATTTTTGGAGGAGAACCAACAGTCAAAGTTCTCGGAAAAGGAATGGGAGGACGAAATCAAGAACTAGTTTTAAGGTTACTAAAAAATACGCAGAAATTAAAAAAAATGGTCATCACATCTGCAGGAACTGATGGCATAGATGGCAATTCGGTATTTGCAGGAGCAATTACAGAAAATGTAAAAACAGATTTGAATGTTATGAAAGAATTTCTTAGAAATAATGATTCAGGAAGATTTTTTCAAAAGCAAAAGGGAAATATCAAAACTAACCCAACTCATACAAATCTGATGGACATAGGCGTAATTTTGAGATAAATTTTTAAACATTCATGTATAAAAACGTCAATTTTTTTAAATTTTATTAAACAAATGATTACTCAAAAAAGAGAGCACTTCAAATATCATAACTGCCTGATCAGAATATGACAAGAAATAACCATGGATTTTGTAATGATGTTTTCTGTAAATGTGACTGTCATGAGGGATCAAGTTTTAGAAGAGGAAATAAGAAGAGACAATATTGCTAGAAAAACAATTCAATCCAGAAATGCTGTATAATAGAATAGTTCACTTCTATATTGATAAGAAAGGATTTTCGAAAGACAAAGCAAATGAGATTGCTCAAACCATAGTACAGAAAGAATCTCTGCGAAGAATCTGCAAAAATGAAAAATGCAAACATTTTTCTCACGACCACATTAGAAATGTAGAAACATGCCTAGCGGACAACTGTGAATGTAACGAATTTACAAAGTAAAATTATCTAACGAATTTACAAGCAATGGTTGTGCACTAATTCCCTTTTTCCGCAAATCTTCAGCAAATTCATCTACAAATCCATGTATTGTGTAAACTTGCTCAGCTCCAGATTGCATAACCATATCAATTAACTCATTGTAATCACAGTGATCACTCATTGGAATTGAATAATCAGTTCGTCTCCCAAAAGAATACTTCATTGATTGCGCCCATCCACTAAATCCAATCGTTACAGCACCATATTTTGATTTCATATCTTGGACAAATTTATTTTTGCTTGACATCATGGGGGCAACCATAACCCAAGGCTTCTTCGCAAGTAAACCGTTTTTTTCAGCCTCAGTATGTCCAATTCCATCATTTAGAAATACACCAAATTTTTGATGTAACGCATTCATGTCTTTAACAGAGTCATGCAAGTATAGTGGTCCCCAGTGACCAAAAAACTGCGTGATGGTTTGGGCCTTACCCAATTGATATCCCATCAAAATTACAGGTAAACCCTTTCCATAAAGTTCAGAAATTAATTCATTTACTTGTTTTAGAGTATCTTCAAGTCTTGGAAAAACAAATTCGGGTAAACCAAAGGTACATTCAGTGATCAGAGTTTTACACTTTGGAATTTTAGCGCCTTTTAGAAATCCACGATCTCTAGTACAGACATCTCCAGTGTAAAAAACATCATCAAAAAGTAATCCCTTTGCACCTAAGATATGGCCACTATCAATTAAAGAAAAATCATCAAGGGATTCAACGTGATTTTCCATCTTGAATCCTCGAAGATTAGCTATTTCATTGGTCTCAATAGAAGATAGAATAGTACCTCCATTTTTTGAGGGAAGATGATCAGAGTGTGCATGAGATACAAAGTTTATTCCATTTACATCACTGTTCCTCGGATCCAAAAAAACTCGTTTATTATTAACCTCACACAGGATTCCATTTTTTGTCATCCTGACTTTACTAGACAATGAAAACCAAACTAGTTAGATTTGATATAAATTGCAGGTTTGATCTACTATTGACTAGTTGCTAAATCTAGGAATTCTAATCTCAGGTCGTGGAAGCAATATGGAATCCATCTTAAAGTCAATTAAGAAGAAGAAAATTCCAATCAATCCAGCAATAGTGATTTCTAACAAACATAATGCCAAAGGTCTAAAAATCGCAAAAAAATTAGGAGTAAAAATCGAGGTTGTTGAAAGTAAAGGATTCAAAGGAACTAGAGCAGAATACGATAAAGAGATTGTTTCCATCCTTACAAAATATAGAGTCACGCCAAAAAAGGGTCTTGTGTGTCTTGCAGGATTTATGAGAATTATTAGCCCAGAATTTACAAAAAAATACAAAAACAGAATTATCAATATCCATCCATCTTTACTTCCAGCATTTCCAGGACTAGATTCACAAAAACAGGCATTGGAATATGGAGCCAAAGTATCAGGATGCTCGGTTCATTTTGTAGATTCAGGAATGGACACAGGCCCAATAATTATTCAAGCAGTAGTCAAAATAAATGGAAAAGATACAGAAGAGACATTATCAAAGAAAATACTAAAAGAAGAACATAGAATCTATCCAGAAGCTGTCAATCTTTTTGCCAGAAAGAAAATCAAAGTTTCAGGTAGAAAGACAATAATCAGTTAAGAAGTAGGGCCGCCAAAAAAATACAAAACTTTTAATTCTTTTGTATTTCCATGAAAATAATGTTCTACGTTTTTGGTCACAAAAAATAATTTATCTTTAGAGATTTTGTAATTGTTGTTTTTTATTTTTAAAAGCCATTGCCTGAAATAACATAGTAAACCTCATCACTGTCATGAGGTATTTGAGTGTCTTCTTCCCCAGGTTTCAACACTAGAATTCCTGCGGCCAAGCTATCCTTGTTGATAAAAGTTTGAAAGTATGAATTATTATTTTTTATTTTTTCTAGATATGTATCTAAATGATACTCCAGTTTCAATTTTATTCAGCGGCTACTTCGTATGTTTTTCTCTGAGGATCAGCACTCATGAATGAATGTCCAGTAGGATGGATTTTTTCATGTTCAGGACTTTGATGCATTTTGATAAAAGTCTCTTTGCTTTCATGTTCGACAAAAATTCTATAGCTACCATCGGATGATTTTAAGAATTTTCTAGAGACAAATCCAGGAAAATTGCATAGTACTTTGTTTGATTCTGCAAACCAACTTTTGAAATCTTCTTCAACGCCATCCTTGAGTTGAATATCTGCAATCATTACAAACATGATATGACTAAGAAAATGGCCATATTTAATTTCTTTTCTAAGATGTTCATCTTGGAATTCCAAGGATTAAATATCTACAAATCAAAAATCAGTTCATGGTAGGCACCAGAATAGATGGTAAAATTATTGCCCAATCAGTCAAGGATAGAGTCAAAAAAGCAACTGAAGAGTTAAAAAAGCAAGGAATTTCTCCTTGTTTAGCCACAATTTTGATTGGAGCTAATTCAGCTTCTGCCACATACGTAAAAAACAAACACACAGCATGTAAAGAAGTTGGAATTGCTACAAAAGATTATAAACTTGATGCCAACATAACCCAATCAGAATTAACCAGAATTATTGATGAATTAAATGCAGACAAATTAGTTCATGGTATTTTAGTTCAACTTCCATTACCAAAACAACTAGATACATTTGCAACGACATCAAGGATTTCGCCACTAAAAGATGTAGATGGATTAACACCACACAATGCAGGTTTACTTACTATGAAAAAAGCTGCGCTAGTTGCATGCACCCCGTCAGGAATAATGGAGATGTTTGATTATCATAGAATAGACATAGAAGGAAAGAATGTCGTATTAATCAATAGAAGTAATTTGGTAGGAAAACCTCTGTATCATTTACTGTTAGAAAAAAATGCCACAGTTTTGACATGTCACTCTAAAACTAAAAATTTATCAGAATTATGTCAAAATGCAGACATCATCATCACCGCAGTTGGAAACAGAAACAAATTCACATTAACTTCAGATATGATCAAAGAAGGGGCAATTGTAATTGATGTTGCAATATCAAGATTTAAAGAAAAATTAGTAGGAGATTCAGATTACAAAGATATAATTCAAAAGGCATCATTTGCAACACCGGTTCCAGGAGGAGTCGGACCTATGACAGTTGCAATGCTATTGAAAAATACAATTACAGCAGCATCACTGAGTAGTCAAATTGTATAAAAACCCAGAAAAAGAATCGTTGCGAAATCGTCTTTTAGAAACAAGAGACAATACATCTTTTGATTTGCTAAAGATTGCAAGTGAAAATATTCAGAAAAAATTGAAGAAAATCTATGCTTTCAAAAATGCTCAGAAAATTGGAGTCTACTATCCCATAGGAAGTGAAATTTTCACTCAGGATATCATACAAGAGTTGATCAGTCAAGGAAAAGAGGCATTCCTGCCCAAAGTGACTGGTGAAGCCATGGAATTTAGAAAAATTATCGATTTTTCAAGCCTAGAACATGGTAGTTTTGACATAATGGAACCAAAAGAGGATTGTCCAGTAGAGAACAGCCTAGATGTTATTTTAGTGCCAACAGTAGGAATAGATCGTAGCGGAGTTAGATTAGGTTATGGTTATGGATTCTATGACAAATTTTTAGCGGAAAATAAAACTACAACAATTTCCCTTACCTTGGAAAAACAAATTATCAAAAAGATTCCAAAATCAGATCATGATGTCTTGATTGATTGGATTATTACTGAAGATCAAATTATACAAACTCAAAGATAAGAAAGGCCTTTTTTACCAATATCTTTACGATTAAATTTCTGAGACCACGTAATCTTTTCAGTTGCAGCATATGCATTTGCAATTGCAGATTCCAGGGTATCACCTAATGCAGTTACTCCCAACACACGTCCACCATTTGAAAGAATTGTTTCTCCAGATTTCTTAGTCCCAGCATGGAAAACAATTGCTCCTTTAGGAACAGAGTCAAACCCAGTTATCTCATCATCTTTTGAATAAGCCTCAGGGTATCCCTTTGATGCCAAAACAACACATACGGCAGATTGAGATTTCCAATTAGTAGGAGGTAAAGAAGACAATGTACCATCAACACTTGCTACAAAATAATCATACAAATCAAAATTCATCCTCATTGTAATTGGCTGGCATTCAGGGTCACCCATTCGAACGTTATACTCTAGAACATATGGCTTACCATCGCGAATCATAATTCCGGCATACAAAAATCCTTTGAACAAAATTCCTTCATTTTTCATTGCATGAATGGTTTTTTCAATAACCTCTTCTTGTATTATTTTTGCCAAACTATCACCAACTATAGGAGTAGGAGAATATGCTCCCATTCCACCAGTATTTGGACCCTCATCATCATCAAAAATTCTCTTATGATCTTGACTAGAAGCCATAGGAATAGCAACATCTCCGTCTGAAAGGGCAATGTACGAGGCTTCAATTCCATCAATTCTCTCCTCAACGATGATTCTGTTTCCAGCATCGCCAAATGTCTTATTTACCAAAATCATTTGAATTGCAGAAATCGCCTCATCATCACTATTACAAACAATTACGCCTTTTCCTGCTGCAAGACCATCAGCCTTTACAACAACATTGTAATCAAGTGATTTGACATATTCTTGAGCCTTTAGTGCATCATCAAATATTTCAAATCTAGCAGTGGGAATTTCGTTTCGTTTCATGAAATCTTTTGCCCAAATCTTGCTTGATTCAAGTTGAGCAGCTTTTTGAGAGGGTCCAAAAACTTTGAGATTTATCTTGTTAAATTTATCAACAATTCCAGCAGCTAATGGGCCTTCAGGACCAACCACAGTAAAACAATTATTTTTTTGAGCAAAATCAGCTAATCCATCTAAATCATCCACACTTATTGGAACATTATTTTCTGTTCCTCCATTTCCAGGAGCAGTGAAAACAGTTTCAACTTTACTGCTTTGAGACAACTTCCATGATAATGCATGTTCTCTCCCACCAGAACCGATGACTAAGACATTTACCAACAAGAATTATCTTTTTCCCAATTATATAATCCAAGTCTCAAAGAATTAATTTGCTTTATAATGCCACAAACATTCTAAAATTTAGATGAAGCTTTCTACAAAATTTGACGCCAAAGCAATAGAATCAGAAGTTAGAAAATACATCAAATCTATCGACATAGAAAAACAGATTTTTGCATCAGACAAACCTGAGAAAATCAGATTCATCGAGGGTCCGCCCACTATGAATGGAATCCCACATGCAGGACATCTGAGAGGCAGAGTAATCAAGGATTTATGGTACAGATTCAACACATTGCAAGGAAAAAAAATTGAATTCAATGGAGGATGGGATACGCAAGGACTCCCAGTTGAATTGCAAGTTGAAAAAGAATTAGGAGTCACTGGAGGAAAAAGTGAAGCCATCAAAGAATTTGGAGTCGGAAAGATTGTATCTGAATGTAAAAAAGTAGTAGAGAAATTTAACAAGACTTGGGTTGAGGTAGACGAACAACTTGGAATGTCATTTAATCATGAAAAAGCATATTGGACATTCAGAGATGGATTTATCGAAAGAGAATGGCAAGTACTCAAAAAAGCATATGAAAATAAAATTTTAGAAGAAGACTTTACCGTAATTGCATACTGTCCAAGTTGTCAGACATCACTTAGTCATGCAGAAGTAAATCAAGGATATGAAGAAGTTAAAGACCCATCACTGTACTACAAAGTCAAGCTAGTAGAAGAGGATGCATTTTTGATAGTATGGACTACAATGCCATTTACCCTAGTTACTGATGCCATGGTAGGATTACAACCTGAAGAAGAGTATGCATATGTCAAAGTGGAAAATGAAACTTGGGTAGTTGGAAAAACAAGACTAGAAGAGTTCATGACAGATGTAAAAATTGAAAAATATACAATTGAAAAAACGGTGAAAGGTTCAGAATTCGAAGGAAAAAAATACACCCACCCATTGTTAGACTTTATTCCAGAACTAAAGGAAATTTCAAAACTAGATAATTATCATGTAGCAGTATCAGAAACATTTGTAGATGCCAATACAGGAAGCGGCCTTGTCCATTTATCACCTGCAAACGGTGAAGAAGACATCAAAATTGCAAATAAACGCAAGGTCAAAATTTTCAGTCCCATTAATGACGAGGTAAAATTTACTGAAAAGGCAGGAAAATATCAAGGGATGTTTGTCAGAGATGCAGACAGACCAATTGTCGAGGATCTAAAAGAGTGCAATGCACTTGTAAAAATCGGTAAAATTAAACACAAGTATCCACTATGTTGGAGATCACATCATCCAATTGTTTGGCTTGCCAGAAGAGGGTGGTTTTACAAATTAGACAGACTGGATAACAAAGCAATTGACGCTGCAGAAAGTGTAGAATATTTTTTTGAGCAACCAAAAAATAGATTTCTTGGAATTATCAAAGAAAGGCATCCATGGTGTATTTCTCGAGAAAGAATTTGGGGTTGCCCTCTACCAGTTTGGAATTGTGAGGATTGCGGGGAGAAAAACTGGTTCTTTACAAGAAAAGACATTGTTGATTCTGCAGACAAATTGCCAGACGGTCCTAATTTTGAATTACACAGGCCATGGATTGACAACATTACAATAAAATGTAAAAAATGTAATGGAGTCAATACAAAAAGAGAAGAATATGTATTAGATACTTGGCACAACAGTGGCTCTGCACCGTATTCATCGTTAACTGATCAAGAATATGCAAATGAGATTCCCGCACCATTTTTCACAGAAGGCATTGATCAAACTAGAGGTTGGGCATACACGCTGTTAATTGAAAATGTGATTTTAAACAATGCAGCAACCCCGCCTTACAAAGCATTCTTGTTTCAAGGACATGTGTTAGATGAGAAAGGAGGAAAAATGAGCAAAAGCAAGGGGAATGTCCTAGAAGGTGCAGAATTACTTGAAAAATATCCAGTTGACCTGATTAGATTCTATTTCATGTGGAAAGCAAGCCCAATTGAACCACTAAGTTTCAGCACCGATGAATTAATGTCGAGGCCATATCAAGTGATTAACACATTATTTAATCTGCACCTGTACTTTCAACAAAACAGTCAATATGATAATTTGGATAAATCCAACACAATAGAGTGGGCAAAAAAAAAGGATTTACTGACATCTCCGGACATCTGGATATTATCTAAACTTCAAAAACTAATTCAAATTCTTACCGAGAAAAATGAATCATGTAAATTTCATGAAGGAGCAAAAGTAATTGATGATTTCATAATCAACAATCTTAGTCAAATTTACATTCCAATTACCAGAAGAGAACTATGGGACGAGGACGATGAAAAGAAAAATAGAAGATTGGCAATTTACGCAGTTCTAAGCGAAGTTCTAAAAACACTAGACATTCTAATTCATCCATTTTGCCCATTTACAAGTGAGCATCTCTATCAATCAATATTTTCAGGAAAACAAAGCATCTTACTTGACAAGTGGCCAACATGCCAAGAAGACTTGGTCAATGAAGAGATTGAAGAATCATTTGACATCATGAAAGACGTGGTATCTATTTCATCAGCTGCCAGAATGAAAGGAAAGCTGAAGAGAAGATGGCCATTAAAGGAGGCACAAATTTGCGTAAAAAAAGGCCAGAAAAATAAACTTGAATCACTATCAGAACTATTGCAATCTCAACTAAACGTTGAAAAATTTACAATTACTGAAACTGAAAAAGAACCAGGACTGGAACAGATTTTAGAATTAAAACAAATGGGACTGTCAGTCAAAGGAGTGATTGAATTGGAAAGAAAGAAAATTGGACCAAAAGCAAAACAACTCATGGGAAAACTTGTTTCTGCATTTAATGAAACCAATCCAGATGAAATAATTTCATCACTAGAAAAAAATTCAAAATATGATTTTCGTATTGACGGGGAAACAATCTCATTAAACAAGGAGGACTTCGTGATAGACTTTGATGCGAGTGAAAACTTTGCAGCTGCAAAAAGAGAAAACTATACTGTAATAATTTCCACATCTAGAAACAAAGAGATGATGGCAAAAGGATTGGTGAAAGATATTGCAAGAAGACTTCAAGCACTCAGAAAAGAGAGAGGGTACACACCAACGGATGTTTTAGAGATCGCATCAATTTTAGAATTAGATGAGGAATCTCTTGAAATGATGAAAGAGAAAGATGAAGAACTGGCATTTCTAGTTAGAGTAAAACAAGTCAACTTTACAAAATCATGTAAAGAATACAAAGAAGTCGACATCGACGGTCAGAAAATTAAAATTTCAGCAGAATAGGTTTTGAAAATGAATGTAATATTTTTATTACATTTAAAAATTGCATAAACAAATGTCAGAATCAACCCCAAACGTTGTTGGAATTAACGTTCTAAAACAAAATGGCCTAAATGTTGATGAATTGCTAAAGGAACTAATCAAAAATGCGGCAGTAGAATTTACTGCGTACTATTACTTTACCAATCTCAGAGCACATTGTACAGGCATGGAAGGGGAAGGATTGAAAGGAATTATCGAAGACGCAAGATTAGAAGATCTTAGTCACTTTGAATCATGTCTTGAAAGAATCTATCAATTAGGCGGGACTCTTCCAAATGACGCAACAGAATTTATCAAAATTTCTGGCTGCGAATTCTTACAACTTCCAGCAAATCCAACAGATCATAAAGCGATTCTAGAAAAGTGTCTCAAAGCAGAACAGGGTGCAATTGTCAACTGGAATAAAATTTGCCAGATGACATTGGGAAAAGATCCTGCCACGTATGATATTGCAAAAGATATCTTATCTGAAGAGATTGAACATGAGTCTTGGTTCCTTGAATTAATCTATGGAAGACCATCAGGACATATGCGAAGAAAGTATGCAGGTGAGAGACCACATACAAAAAAACATTCTAGAGCATTAGACATGGCCTAAGTGCCAAATCATTTTCTTTATTTAAATCCGCAACCAAAATGATTCCATACACGACAAGTTGTGAAGATGCGTTGTTTTATCACGGTTAAATAGAAAAATCACATATTAATTTCATGGTAAAGCAGATTAGTCTGGATGCATGGCAAATTCAACATTTATCAAATCTGTTAGAAAAAGGCTCAAACATCGTTACAAAAACAAACAGACCAATTGTTTTGTACAGACAAACTCTTGAAGAAGAAGAAGAATCTTATGAAGAAATCGTATGTACGCTTACCAAAGGATACGTGATTGAGCAAATGGTCACATCGGGAGGAATTTTAGTTCCAAGTTTTCATCAACAATTTGTATTCACCATTGAAGAATACCCACAAGAATTATTACGGAAAAGTAAAGATCGCTTTTTAGAAATGATTGATTTTCTTGATGAGCAATTGAAATAACATCATAGTTAATAAAGACCATAAATATAATTAATTCTGCATGCAGTTATTAGAATTTCAAGCCAAGGAATTGTTCCGAGAATATGGAATCAACTTACTGGATAGCATCTCATCTACCAACATTGAAGAAGGACGCAAACATGCAAAAGAAATAGGATATCCATTTGTAATTAAAATCCAGGTGCCTGTTGGAGGCAGAGGGAAAGCAGGAGGCATCCAAAAATGTCAAAATGATGATGAATTTGAGATAAAATACCCACAAGTAATGGATTTGACAATAAAGGGTGAAAAGGCAAGAGCAATTTTACTTGAAAAAATGGCAGATATCAAAAAAGAATTGTATCTTTCAATATTTTTGAATCGTTCAAAGAGATGTTATACAATTATCGCATCATCTGAGGGCGGAGTAGAAATCGAATCAGTTAAAAACCAAATTATTAAAGAAGTTGGATTAGGAGACGTTTCAGATGAACTTGCAAGAAAAGTTGCAAACGAAATGGGGTTAGAAGGAAATACAGCAGAACAATTTATCGATACCTTAAAAAAATTATCAAAACTAACAATTGAAAAAGAAGCAGAACTTGTAGAAATTAACCCATTAGCAATTATGCAAGATGATTCAATCATGGCACTGGATGGGAAATTTGTTACAGATGACAATAGTAATTTCAGACATCCAGAATTACAACAATACCAAGAAAAAACAGATATTGAAGAGCAAGCTGAAAAAAGTGGATTCTCATTAGTTGAACTTGATGGAGACATTGCAGTGGTTGGTAATGGTGCAGGACTTGTAATGTCAACATTAGATATGCTATCAGATAATGGTGGAAAGCCTGCATGTTTCTTAGATGTTGGTGGTGGCGCAACAACAGAGTCAGTGTATGAAGCATTAACTTTAATCAGTCAATTACCAAGAGTCAAAGGAATTCTTGTAAATCTCTATGGTGGCATTGTAAAGACCACGGTTGTTGCCGAAGCATTTCTTAAGGCATATGAAAATAATTTAATTGATTTACCAGTATTTTCAAGACTAAAAGGTACAGAATCAGAAAAAGCAAAAGAAATGCTTCAAGGCTCTAGAACCAACATATTTGATTCTGTAGAAGATGCAATTAATGCAGCAGTTATGGGGATAAAAAAATGACAAATATCTTTGAACTATTAAAAGGTAAACCAGAAGAGTCAGATTATGAGAACAAAGGAGTCATCGTTCAAGGAATTACAGGGGCATATGGTTCACTACATGCAAAACAAATGATAGCGTATGGGACCAATGTAATTGCAGGCGTCACTCCAGGTAAAGGAGGTCAAAAATTCGAAGACAAAATTCCAATTTACAATACAATGCAAGAAGCAGTAGATGCGACTAATGCAAAAATTTCAATTATCTTTGTTCCAGCAAAATTCTTCCTGAGTGCTGCCAAAGACGCATTAAATGCAGGAATCAAATTGCTAGTTGCAATTCCCGAACACGTTCCGATTAGAGATACTATGGAAACATTGGATCTAGCAAAACAAAAAGGAGCAGTGGTGATCGGACCAAACACACCAGGAATAATGATTCCAGAATTAATTAAGATAGGAATCATGCCGCCAATGCCATTTAAAGCAGGAAAAATTGCAGTATTATCCAAAAGTGGAACATTACTTTATGAAATTTCAGATGCCCTTACAAATTCTGGATTTGGTCAATCAATCACCATTGGAATTGGAGGAGATCCAGTTAACGGAACAAGACTAATTGATGCATTTGAGATGGTAAAAGACATTCCAGACATGGAAGGCCTGGTGATAGTTGGAGAAATAGGAGGGGATTCTGAAGAAATTTTGGCTCAAAAAATAATTGATAGCGGATTTAACAAACCAACTGTAGCATACATTGCAGGAAGAGCAGCCCCTAAAGAAAAAAGAATGGGTCATGCAGGAGCAATCGTAATGGGAAATTATGGTTCAGCTGAATCCAAAGTATCAATGTTTAACAAAGCAAATATTCCAGTAGCAAAAAGACCTGCAGAAGTACCAGTGTTATTAGCAGGTAAGATTGAGAAATCCGATTGAGATAAAAGAGAGAGATAAAGGAGGAAATTAAATGCCAATCACAGACCCAGAAAAGAAGCGAATTGCACAACAAGCACGTCTTGTAATGAGAATTTGTTTCAAATGTGGTGCTAGAAATGACATCGGAGCTACGCGATGTAGAAAGTGTAGAAATCCATACCTGAGATTAAAGAATAGAAATCTAGGGGTTAAGAAATAAAATTAAGAAATCATTAATCTTTGCCTATAATCTACAATTGCCAACTTTAATTCACTGTTGTATTGCTTGACAAAAAATTTTGCCTCATCAGGATTGTCCAATTCATCAAAAGTCATCTGCAGATCTTCAGGGAGCTGTTCATTCATTTGAAACAAAACTCTAGCGGCCTCCACATATTGTCCTAAATTATCGGCGTATTCAAACGCCAATTTCATTCGATCAATTAATGCATCAAATTCTTGCAAAGACATGAAAACTATTTTCAAAATTAGTAAAAAAACCAAGGTAATAATGACATAATCACATAGCAAAGACAAAAAAACTCCCAATTGAACAATTAGTTGGACCGGTCGTCTAGTTTGGTTTGGATGACGCACTCACACTGCGTAAGGAAATTACTTCCCGCAAAGGTCGTGGGTTCAAATCCCATCCGGTCCACTACTCTGATGGTCTTTTTAAGGTTCCACCCGCATACAAGATCAGAAAATGAAGATAACGAAAGAAGAATTTCAAAGGATTGGCGAAGAGATTCCTCTAGAGTTATTTCATCAAGGTAGTCAACACAATTAGATCTTGGCGATATGAAAATACTCGGATAAAAACTGACAAAAAGGGAGGATTCTTTCTTTATTTCAGAATCTATTTTCTAACAGAAGCATTATTTGACAAGACATTGTAACTACCTGTGTTGATTTGCCAGATGAATTTTAAATTGATTTTTCTTTTATCTGTATTTTTTTCCACTGTCTCAGTTGGGAGTGCACACGCAGAAAAGATTCCAGATTATTTCAAGCCATATGCACCAATCTTCACAGACAAGGAAGTATACACATGGACAGATAAGGTACACATAACAGTGGTTGCACCAAGCTGGAATGCCAACAAAAATGGCATTGACACCATAGGTACTCAGGAGAGGCATTTCATAAAAATTCACACCAGCGAGCATTCTCTAAAGCCATACAAGTTGACAGAGACGGATTTCAACAGTGGCGTATTCACAGGAGAGGTCATCCTTACAGGTTTTTTGCATGATGTTGACGATGATGGAAATCCAGATACCAATCCGCGTACATCCGGAGACGGTCCGACTAATGGTTTCTTGGAGGTTGAACGGGATGGGGGACTGACGATATCATTTGAGTTTGCAGACGGCGTGGTCTTGACTACCTCTGCAATGATAAGTTGGAACGTTGGGGAAATGACTTTTGACAAGCAGACATTCCTAGTTGGCGATACCGCCAAAATTCAAGTAACGGATCCTGACATGAATCTTAATCCTGAGGCAGTAGACAGAATCAAAGTAGAAATTTCATCTAATTCTGACGAGGCAGGGATCATTGTAGATGCAATAGAAACCGGAGATGACTCTGGAATATTTGAGACTGCATTTTCTTTTACGCAGACCAGCACCTCTAGTGGGAATAGGTTATTTGCCATTCCTGATGATTCCATTTATGCAAAATATGAAGACAACACGATTCCTCATCCCAATTCCATCCAAGATGACTTGGACATTCAGATAAAATCCAAACTCGAGTCCGAAATTTCTCCCATTCAGAGAATTTCCATTAGTGATGTTTTGTTTACGAATAGTTTTGATATGCCAGCAGAACTTGCAATAAACGAAACGAGTCAGATTGTCGGCAAGATTAGCAACAATCAGGACTATGATCAGCCATTTGTATACATCATACAGGTAAAAGATGATTCAGGATCTGTCGTGTTATTGTCTTGGATTCAGGGAGAATTGACATCAAATCAGAGCCTGGATCTGTCTCAATCATGGGTTCCGACAAAGGCAAATAATTATTTCATTGAAACTTTTGTATGGAAGTCATTAAATGACAAGGTCCCCCTTTCGCCAAATTCAGCACAGTCTTATCTTATTGGCTGATGACAGCATTTGACACAAACCCAGTTGTTGTATTGAAACCTCTATTTGCATGAATGTATTTGTGAAATGCTGGATAAACTATTCAAAGGACCTACAAGACAAGAAGATTTGTTTGAAAAGACAAGTCATCCAATCTTGATCTAAAATACAACAACGAATGTTCTTTGCAAAAAAGATGATGAGGAATTCAGACAGCACATACTAAAAACAAAAGGTGTGGACATTGGAAGCAACTTTAACTTTGGAAGTTTGATGTTGTGGGTTTTTGTAATGCTTGCAGTTGTTGCAGGAATAATCGGCATTGCAAAATGGCTGCAGCAGCGACAGCAAAGAAAAAATTAGAAACAGCTAATTAGGCCATTCTAATTTTCACATTGTTTTTAAACCACATTGCACATAGAATACCTCATGGAAAACAAGTCATGTAAAATTTGCAACTCTAAACTAGAAGTGGAAAGAGTATGCAAGTTCTGCAACGAACCAATAAGACTTTTCTGTCACACTTGTGGGATAATGGCAGAAAAAAGAATGCATCCTGCCTGCATGATAATGGATGTTAATTCGATGTTGGTTCAAACCCAGTCCCACTAGAATTATTTTTTTAAAGAAATTGCTCTTGATTGTATCCAAAGAATGACAGCACCCCAGAATTAAAAGAGAGATATGAAATCTGCCCAATATGTAAATTGTCAAAACTCACTCATGTCAATGAAGAGATGCTTGTATGCTTCAGAAAAATGATGGAGTTTGAGAAGAAAAAGACAGAAGGTGCAAGAATAAAATAGATTTTTTGCATAAAAATAAAAAGAAAGAATAAATTGAGAATTTAGCCTTTTTTACTCTATGCTAATTTTAGTCGTTTTTGGCTGAGGAGTGGGATTCTCCTTTGGAAGATCAACTGTGAGTATGCCGTTGTCTAGCTTGGCCTTTACCTCTGATGATTTCACTCGTCCAGGAAGAGACATTCGTCTGTGAATGGATATCTCGCTGTGCTCTTTTCTGATGTATTTCTTCTTCTTTTCCTCTTCGGATTCCTTGTGTTCAGCCGAGATGTCTATGTAATCATCGCCTACGTCCAGGTTAATTTCATCTTTGTTTATTCGTGGCATGTCTGCAGTGACTACAAACTTGTCTCCTTCGTCCACCAAATCACATACAGTAGAAGATGATTGCTCAAACATATGGCCAAATGGTTTTGTCGTCGAAAATGCTGACGTAAAGGCGTGTTCAAAATCTCGCTTGAAGTTGTCAAAGACTTTGTCCAGATCATTGAACCCCGAATTCCAAAATGGAATTAGTTTTCTTTTTTCATCGTTATCGTCTTGATTGTTATTGGTCATTAGGGTAGTCATAGGTAAAATAGAAATTTAATTTTTTTGTAGATTATCATAATTGGTTATCGTCATTTGAAAACCAGCATCTCTTTCAATATTGGCAATGTCCCCGAGTGTGAAAATGTATGGCTCTCGGGGACTAACGAACGCATATTGCGTTTTGACTAATGAAGCGCACTCGTTATCGAGTGAATATGCGGCAAAATATTTTATAAATTTTTTCCAAAAACTTTATTTTTTAATTTTGCACACATTCCCAAGGAAGTGAACAGATGAAGCAGCACACATGTCCAGTTTGCGGAAAGGAGTTTCTATGTCCCATGGGTGAAGATTGCGATACCCGTGAGAGTGAGTTTTGTTCGCTGAGGTGCAGAAAAGAGTTCTCAGGACCTGGACTGATATGATGTAGTAAAAATCACGTCAACAAGATCATTGTTGCTGCGTTTGGTGACGGTATCCCGACTTGCATTGTGGAAGTTCTGCAGATGGGCCTTTCTTGTTTTTATGTTATATTTTCTGCACAGCCTGCAAAAATACGTCACTTGTCTTTCTGATCTTGGCTTTGCCTGCATCTTGTCGTATTCAAGAATATGGGACTGCATTGTTGCAATACGAACCTATCAGATATTTTAATTTTGTCATAAATAGGACATTATGTAATTTATGGATGAATTATTAGAAATATTTATATTTTGTAAGCTGCATTACATACATTCAGTGATAACAAATGTGGTTTGATGACCAATTCGAAAATACATTTCGAAGAATGTCGAATCGATTTTTTTAACACGGGCGACATCTTTGAAAATCCAAACAGAAGACAAGTGCAAGCTTGTGGTCCATACTACTACGGCTATCAGATGACCGTGGACCTGACGGCAAACCCCGAGTAAAGGAATGTGGAAATGCAAGACGGGCAAATCTTGATGGTGCAAGGGAGCCGCATGTGGATGAGACCCTTGACGAAAAGGAAAAGATACTCCAACTGGTAACTGAAATGCCAGGAATCAAAAAATCAGACATACAGGTTGATGTCACAGATGGCATTGTCTCGATATCTGCAGAACATGAGGGTAGAAAATACAGTGTCAAGATTCCACTGAAATACAAAGTGGATGAAAATTCCGCAAAAGCCAAGTACACAAACGGGATACTGGCATTGACATTTGCCCTTGCCGAAGAAAAGCCAAAGGGCAAAATCGTGTCAGTTGAATAAAACAGGACAAAAAAATGAAAGACCATGAATCTATTCTTTCAAAACTGTCTGCATCAGTGATGATGAATTCTCTGAAAACTATCAGAAAATCCTTGATTAGATCCCTTAATGATGCCAAAAACAACTACACGTCAGAAGGTCGTCGTGGAAATAAAAAATTTCCATAGGTGAAAAACATCATGCCCGATGAATCGTGTAGGAAGTGCGGGGGAGTGTTGGATGAATATGCAAAATGCAGACATTGTTTGCAAGCAGTGATGCGAATATGTCAGGACTGCGGAGAAATGACTGAAAAAAGATTCCATTCCTCATGTTTTTACAACATTGACAAACTGCAGTCAGGAATTTCCTTCAGGGAGGGGCTCGCACCATGAAAAGAAATGCAAATCCCAATGATGTGATTATAGTGAGGCAGAAAGTCCTGTTCTGGATCATCATAGTTGCAGCAGTTGTAGCCATTAGTGTTGGAATAGTCGGTCTGGGACATGTGCAATCATCAGACAACACATCCACAAATACGACAACTGTGGATCGGAACAATTCCGGCCTCTTTTCCATTAACAAACAAGATTACCTTCTGATGAAAAAATATTCTTTGTTGCCAGTGGGATGGGATACGGTGAAAAAGGAGACGCAGTCATAAAGAGACCTAGATAATACAGGATAATTCCAAAAAAGTTTGTTCTGACAAGTGTCAATCCAACATGTGTTTTCTGTGTTGAATTTCAAAAGGACATATTTCATACTGTTTTACTGCTAGTCACTTCTAGTTTTTTTTGTACTTTTTCTTATTTTACAAGTTATTTTTTTACACGTGGGTACAAAAGTAACCCTGTTAACTATATCCCCGCACATACTGTGCTCCCAATCAAATTTGAACTCCGTTATTTTTAGATCTTAAACATTACTATAACCGTGGATTTTACCATTCTACTGAAGCATTTTCTTTTTACTCTTTACCGATAAACTCATTTACATTTTGTTCAAAACCTAAATACGCGATTGGGTATAATTTCAACATGAACCCGAGTAAAGGCGACATTATGGCCGTTGGTAAAGTTTTATGAGTAATTATTTTAAAATAATTTTATTCTAAAATTATCAAATTCACCGTCAGTTTATAATAATACAATATTTTGATATCTATTATGAGGTACATCAAACCTATCAGAGTCAAATTTTTGATGATCATGTTTTTCACAACTGGTATGTTTGGTATTATTATAGGATTATCTGGTTTTACTCCCCCTTCATTTAAAATGATTATTACTTTCATGGGTGTGGTAAACCTTGGATTGGGGGCATTTTTCACATTTATCTTTCTAACTCAGACTCAGAAAGATCCTGATAAACGAAAGAAGAAAAGAAAAACCAATTAGATTTTTCTAACAACTTTTAAAATTATTACAAAGATTCAGGCTCAATTAAAGTTGAGATTACGCCTTTGTTGATTAAATTCTTTTGAAGTTCCAGATTCTTGTAAAATGTATTGTTTTTCAAGAAAACAAAAATCAATGACATGATTGAGTCCAAAAGTCAGGCCAATGTGTCTGAACTCGTGGAACTATTATTCTCTAGTGTGGATTTAGTGTTTTTATTTATGTTTGATTTGTGAATAAATTTGTAATATACAAAAACTAGAATTGGAGATTTCAGTATTGCTAGCAAAAGCAAATAATTACTTAATTCCAATGCACTACTTTTATTTCATCTTATAGATAAAATTTAAACTTAATTACTCTAAAATCAAAAGTAATTATTTTGTAAGTCTGGTGTTTTACCCTTGATGTAGTATGGAAATTAATGAATTCGGGAGATGTGATTAACTGAAAGGTAATTATCGGTGAATCAAAGTCTCTATTTTTTGTACAGGATGATTAAAGATGTCGTAGTGGGCATTTGCAATTTCTTTTTTGTTAAATGTCAAGTCACATCTATAGCATTTCCAGATGGTTGTTGTAGTTTGCAATGACCTTATATTGTATTTATAGATATAAGATTTTCGCATGAATTATGATCAATCAAAAAACAACCTGAGTTATTATTGCAATATTGTAACATTACCCATATGTTATGTTTTAGTTTTGTAAACATTAGTATCTTCTATCATTGGGACTGTCACCGAATTACTAGCGCTAGTTTTTGGTCTCAAGTTCCAATGGCAGAATTTTTTTTAAGGCTAATGTTCACATCTATGTAATTTCCATTTATCATTGTGATTTTTACTGATATCTCATAATCTGCATCAATTCCAAACCATAACTTTGCAAGAATGGACATACTATGTATCATATCTTGAAGTGTATTATTACTAATGTCATAATCTATTTTGGGATTGTCTTCAAATGTTTTTGATACCTTGCCGACTAGTTCGTCATGAATTATGATTCTTGCAAGAGAGAGATTGTTATACTTCCTTATCATTGCAAAATGCTTCGTTACAAAAGATGGATTGCAACTGCAGGTCTATTGCAAAACATGCATCGATAAATTTTTGAATTCTCGTTTGTGGCAATCCTATATCGTCTAAAATCATTTCTTTTACAATTGTACAACTTTGATGAATGATGATTCACTTCAAGTCATACTAATTTCATTAACTGTAATGCTATTTTTAATATTAATTGGCAATTGCGGGTTTTGTTTAAAGTATAAATAATAACTTTCTATCATGAATTCAGAAATGCTAGATCTTGTTGCAAAAAATCTGTTTCTTACAAAAGGAAAAGGTGTTCATGAGGATAGATTAACTAGTTTTGAATATGCGCTTAGGGATGCTGGTATTGCTGGGACTAACCTTGTGTTAATTTCGAGCATTTTTCCTCCCCAAGCAAAATTAATTTCAAGAAAAGAGGGTTTGAAAAAAATTTCACCTGGACAAATTCTATTCACAATTTATTCAAAAAATCAAACAAATGAGCCGCATAGAGTATGTGCTGCATCTGTGGGTCTCGCTCAACCAAAGGACAAATCCAGATATGGATATCTATCTGAATACGAGTCTTTTGGACAAAATGAAGAACAAGCGGGAGATTATGCGGAGGATATTGCAGCACAAATGCTTGCATCTTCTTTAGGAATTTCATTTGATGCTGATAAAGCCTGGAATGAGAAAAGACAACAGTGGTCAATTTCCGGCGAAATTTACAAGACTCACAACATTACTCAAACTACTAAGGGTGACAAAGATGGGAAATGGACAACTGTTTTTGCAGCAGCTGTTCTTTTACTGTGATTATTTTTTATATCCTTTAAGGTAAAATAATGCAGCAGCTATTGCAGCTGTTGTAATTATGATAATGACTATTACTGATTCATCCAATTTTGCTTTTTTATTTTCTGTGTTCTTATTTTCTGCGCGGTTGTCTTCTAAAGAAAATGTTAATTTTTCTTCATTGATTGATGTTTTATCTCCGAAAATGTATTTTCCTTGAATTTTTTCTCCTTCTTGAGGATCAAAAACCCATCCTTGTTTTCTAATGTCTGTAGGAATTTTCTCATCATCGATAATTTGTGTTGGAATTATGTCCCCATTGATATTTGAAATATTGATGCTTTCAGGTGATAAAATTATTACCTGGATAATTGAATTTAATGGATAAAATCCTGTGGAAAAATAGTCTGATCTTTTGAGTTCTTTAATTTGTAGAAATTCTAATGGGCTCATTTCTGATATTGTTGAAGCCATGTTTGAGTAATCGACTGATAATTTTAGTTGCAAAAGGGATTTTGAATCTAAGGGGATTATAGAAAATGTCATTTTTGCATTTTCATCGAATGATAATTTTTTAGCAACATCATAAAATCCTCCCCCGTCCCTGATTATTTTTGGAATTAAGATTGCTGATATTTTTTCGTACATTGAATTTGTGTCTTCCATTGGTAATGTGTATACTGCGGAAATTGTTCCTTTTCCAGAAACTGTTCCTGATGTTTCTAATGCTTGATTTGTTTTATCATCTGTATGTACAAAAACTGAATGGAATTCTGCATTTGTATCAAAAATTTGATTGATTTCTTCGATGTGTGTTTCTGCAATCATTTTTGTAGAATTTTGGATGGCGATGATACCTCTGTCTTCCATATTTCGTTTTACGTTAATCATAATACATGACTGATCAACTACTCCGAAGACACATTGATCTTGATTAGTGAATATGACTGCTGTTATTCTTTCATCTGCTCTAATTTTTTGTTCTAATTCCACTGGAATTTTAATTTCTTGAATGCTGGTACTCTGTAAAGTTATTGACGCTGTAATATTTTGAGATATGCTCCTATCTACAACTATCTGTGCACTCTCTTGATATGTTGCAAGATTCATTTCTTGTGCATATGCAAAACCAGTTGAAATTGCTATCAGTATGCTTAATGTAAAAAAAAAGATTTTTTTTTGCATGGATTGTCTTTTTAAAATCAAATTATTAAATTTACTCTTATTTTATTCATATTGCTCATCATTACAATGTTTTTTATTTTTTAACAAAAATATATTATCTAGTAACTAATATTCTCATTAATACAAATATCTAGATAGTATGGCGTTAATTTCAATTCTGGTAGATATTTTTCTTAATCCAATTATTCAACTGATTGCAGTTTTGAGTGTTTTTGGAATTGGGTTGTTTCAAGGAATAATTCTTGGCAGAGCAATATTAGTAAGATTTCCTCGTCTACAAGATCATGTAAAAACTGTATCAATCACAATGTTTGTCTTGTTTTTAATAAATGCAATTTTGAGTGTTCCAAGATTTGCTTCTCCTGACAAAGTGAGTTTGTCAAATTTATCTGCAAATTCTCCTGGCGAACTTGCATCCACACTTTTTTTGATTTTTGGAATGAATACTGGATTTTTGACTGTGTTGGCAATTTCTGTGACTGTGATGAGTTTTGCTGTGTTGAAATTTACAAACTTGACAGGTATTGTTAAAGGATTTATTTTCTTTTTTAGTGCACTTTTGTTAATATTAACTGCTGTAAGTAGATTTACTGATCTTACTCCTAGTACTTTTGAAGTTTTATTGTATTTTCTATATCAATTAGGAATAACTATCGGAATTCTTATTGGTACTATTAGGAAGATAAAACATAAAAAATTAGATTTGAAATAATTTCAAACGTTTAAATCAGATTATTTGTGATTTTCAATTGACATCGAATTCAAACCGTTCGGGGAACAAGCCGGCAGTCCATGCGTTGGATTGTCGGCCCCATTTACTCTAAAAATTAATTCAAAGATGCGAGTGTATTTACTTGTTCTTTTACGTAATCAAATCCTTCTTGCCAAAATTTTCGATTGGTGATATCAAATCCATATTCTGAAAGAAGTTTTTCAGGTTTTTTGGACCCTCCAGCTGCCAAAATGTTGATGTATGCTGGAACAAAGTCTTTACCTTCCTTTTTGTATCTCTGAAATAAAGATAATGCAAGCAAATTTCCAAATGAGTATGCATAACAGTAAAACGGAGTATGGTAAAAATGTGGAATACAACTCCATTCTATTGCAAAGTCCTCTGACAAACTAACTGAATTTCCAAATTGGACTTTGAGATTTTCTAAATATGTTTTTGAAATTTCATCTATTGTGGTTCCCTCTCCAATTTGTTTATGTGCATCAACTTCAAAGATTGTGAAAAATGATTGTCTAAGTATTGTAGCATACAAATCATCAATTTTCTCTGATAACATTGCCTTTCTCTCCTCGTCTGAAATTTTCTCTGATAAATTGTCATAGAGTAGTAATTCTGAAAAAGTTGATGCAGTTTCAGCTAAAGGCAGCGGTGCATCTTGAACAAGAATAGATCTATCTTGTGCTGCTTGACTGTGTACTGCATGACCTAATTCGTGAGCCAAAGTAAACACATCTCTAGATTTTCCTGTGAAATTTACCAGTACATATGGGGTGATTTTTGGAGTTAAAGTACTACAAAATGCTCCATCTCTTTTTCCTTGTCTGATATCGGAATCGATATGGTTTTCATTGAATACTTTACGTGCATGTTCTTCTAATGTACTACTGAATTTGCCAAGTGACTCAAACACTAGTTTTACTGATTTGTCATAAGTGTAATTTTTTTCTTTGATATTGGCAGCAGCTGGGGCGTACAGATCATACCTGCATAGTTTTTTCATTTTTAGCATCTTTGCTTTTTGAACAAAGAATTTCTGGAAAATCGGCGAATTTTTTTTACAAACCGAAAGTAGAGAATCTGTGGTTTTGTCATCTACGTCATTTCCGATATTCCTCATTGATATTGGAGATTTATATCCTCTAATTTCAATTCCTTCGTCTTTCCAATTTTGAACAATATTCTGATAAATTTCTCCGACCACTCCTTTGTTTTTAAAATATTTTGAAAGAATTGTTTTGTAAGCTGTTTCTCTAACTTTTGGACTTGTACTTCGAACATAATTTGTAAGTTCCTCCCTTGTCATTACTTTTGTTTTACTTCCAATTTTCATTTTGTATTCAAAAGAATTTGTAATTTTATCATACAGTTTTATGAGTGCAGATATTCCTGTCACATCTAATGTGTTTATGATGCGTTCTTCAGGTTCGCTTAACGCATACTTTGCAAATAATCTTTTATGTGAAAGATACTCTGTAATTTCTCCTGTATCTTTCATGAGTCTTTCAGCATTTTTTTCATCAACTTGTGTTTTCCACCATAAATCAAAAAATAAAATTTTGTTTGATATTTCAGAACCCAGTTTTGACATTTTAGTCATTAGAGATGTTGCTTCATCTGATTGTGTATCTGAGGAATATGACAGTGATGCATAACCTCCAATCTTATTCATGTTTTCTGAAATTTTTTCAATTTGGTGAAGAATATTCATAAATTGCTTAGATGACATTTTAGGATTTAATTTTGATTTGATTTTTTCAAATTCCGTTGCCTGTTTTTCTAATTCTTGAATTTGTTTTTGAAATGCGGGGCTTTTTGGGTTTTTCACCAATTCTGTTAGATCCCATTTGCCTAATTGATATGATGACATCTGAGTTTGTTGTTTTGTAACTATTAAAAAATGAATGTGCGGATTAGACTACAGTTATCTAATTTTTAGAATTTCTTGAAAACTTTTATCAAAATTCAAATTTTTGAAAGATTTATTCCTAAAAAATAGGCTCGATCTTTCTCTCAAAAGCTGATAAATAAGTCGTTTATATAGGAAATGAATAGCATAAAAAGAGTAATCTTAATGGTTCAAGAAATTATCAATGCTGATTCAACATGTGGTCGTTGTGGAAAAAATTCCATGCTGACTGATAATGTGACAGGGGAAAGATTTTGTGGAAAATGTGGTTATGTTATTACTGAAACTTTACAAGATTCTGGACCTGAATGGAGATCCTTTTCAAAAGAAGGCGGAGCAGATCCAACAAGGACTGGCGCCCCTACATCTCTAGCAATGCATGATAGAGGCCTTGCAACAATCATCAGTCCTATGAACAAAGACTCTTCTGGAAAACCGCTTACATCTACAATGAAGAGTACAATTGAAAGACTGAGAACTTGGGACAGTAGAAGTAAAGTCAATGCTTCATCTGACAAAAATCTTAGACAGGCATTAAGTGAATTATCTACATTAAAAGATAAACTTTCATTATCTGATACAGTCATTGAAAAAGCATCATACATTTACAGAAAAGCATTAGAGAAAGGACTTGTAAAAGGTCGTTCCATTTCTGCATTAATTGCTGCATCATTATATGCTGCATGCAGAGATACTGAAACTCCAAGAACACTAAAAGATGTTTCAGATGCAGGCAACATTAAGAAAAAAGACATCTCTAGATGTTACAGAATATTACATCAAGAGTTGGAACTAAAAATGCCTGTAGTTGATCCAGTACAATGTGTCGCAAGAATTGCAAGCTCTATTGGAATTACAGAAAAAACAAAACGGTTTGCAGTCAAAGTACTAAAAGATGCACAAGCACACGAAGAATCTGCAGGAAAAGATCCAATGGGATTGGCAGCTGCCGCCCTTTACTTGTCTTGTGTTAAAAATGGCGAGGATAAAACACAACGTGATATTGCTGAAGCTGCAAACGTTACTGAAGTAACAATTAGAAATAGATACAAAGGTCTGAGATTAGACCAAAATATGGATATGATGGGCGGTAAATAATATGACTCAGACTAAACCTATTATTGCAATTGTAAATGTTGTAGCCTCTGCAACAATCGAACAAAAATTAGATCTTGTAGACATCACTAAAAAATTCCCTGCAGTTGAATACCATCCAGAACAATTCCCAGGTGCAGTGTTTCGATTAAAAAGTCCAAAGACTGCTACATTGCTATTTGGTTCGGGAAAGATGGTGTGTACAGGCGCTAAATCCCAAGAATTAGCTGAAACTGCAGTGTTTGAAGTGGTGAAAATCTTACGAAAAGGCAAAATCAAAATTAAAAATGATCCTATAGTTTCAATTCAAAATATTGTATCTTCAATTAATCTTGGCGGTAAAGTAAACTTGGAGCAAGCTGCAAGGACACTTCCTAGAAGTATGTATGAGCCAGAGCAATTCCCGGGATTAATTCACAGAATGCTTGATCCAAAAACTGTGATTCTGATTTTTGCATCCGGCAAACTAGTCTGTGTTGGAGCAAAACTTGAAAAAGATGTTCATCGCTCTGTTAACCAAATTCATGCATTACTTGAAGAAAAAGACCTGATGGTTTACGATTAAAATCGTGAAATCATTTTTGTTTAATTTCTAAAATTATTCTAACTAATAATATTCTTCGTGAATGTAGCACCATTTCCAAATATTATCTGGAACTGCTTGCATTATAGGGTGTCCTGTTTCTTCAAAATGTTTGGTAGCATGCTTGCCAATTGATGAATCACAACAACCCACATGCCCACATGTTAAGCACATTCTAAGTGCAACAACCGGGAGATGTTCTTGCTCGCATTCTTCACAATTTTTTGTATTTTGGAATGTGTTTCTTTCTTGTGTGAAATGTTCGCATTCTTTTGTCATGCTAGTATTTTTTCAAAGTGTCTTTGTATCTTTTTATTGATTCCATGATTACTACTTTGGCCTCTTTCGATGATTCCCATCCTAAAATTTCTACTTTCTTACCTTCCAAATCTTTGTAAACTTGAAAAAAGTGTCCAATTTCTGAGCGATAATGGTCTTCGATATCTGTTATATCTACAGTATGTAGATATCGTGGGTCATGTGTTGAAACACAAATAATTTTGTCATCTAGTTTCCCGTCGTCTTTCATTTGGAGTAATCCTATTGGTCTTGCTTCAATCAATATTCCTGGATATGTTGGATTTGTAACTAGTATTAGAGCATCAAGTGGATCTCCATCATCAGATAATGTTTGAGGAATTAATCCATAGTCTCCTGGATAGTGAAATGGTGAAAATAATACTCTGTCCAGTTTCATCATATTGTGTTTTTTATCATATTCGTACTTATTCATAGATCCTTTTGGAATCTCTACGATGGTATTGATGATTTCAGGAACATCGTTACCTGGTTCTATATCATGCCACAAATTCTTACTCATTTTCTAGCTCTTTGTTTAGATGATTAGTATATGAATTCTCTGAAATAGTTTACTTGTAGGCTCTCGGGGGTTAGATTTGCCAATATTTGATAAAATGTGCAAATAGATAGAATCACCCCTAAAAAATCACACCTATGTAAAAATCCCTAAAAAACTAGATTGACCGGTTCAAATTATGCCTGAGCACAATCGTGTATTTTTTCAGCATTAAAAACACATTAAATTATTTTCTGGAAGAATATTTTTCAAATCTTCTACAATTATTTTATATTTTGTAGGTTTGTTTAAAGGTATTACAGCTGAAAATCATCTTCGTTAAATATTGACAGAGGTGGAAATCTTTACAATTTCTTTATCACTTGCAATTTATAAAGTTCATGAGATGTTTGATGATAGCAGAAAATTATTAGATAAAAATTATGAAAGAAGATTTTTGACGAATTTAAATGGTATATTTCTGTATTGTTTAAATAGACTAAATCTGGAATGTCTTGTTGATTATATTAAATTATTAGTGTTTGGAATTACTTTGTAAATTTTTACAGTATAATCTCCTTGAAATATATTCACAAATTCCCCTGAATTAGAATCCAAACTTCTAACTCTGAATTTGTATTCATAAGAGCCATCTCCTTTAGAATCTATTTGTGCAAAGTGAACTGGATCTTCTCCTTTGTAAAATTGAATGATTATTGGATATCTTTCAGCAACATCTGATGCATCTCCCATGACTGTTCCCCATGGCAATTTGTTGTCATCAGGAACACTCATTGTTGTAACTGTTCTTTCCAAGCTAATTTCCTCATTAATTGGCGTAACTGTAATTTGGTTTGATTCTGCAGAAATATTTCCTGGAATCATAATGACTCCTAATACTGTCATGATTGATGCTATTAACAAAATATTTGATTTTGAACCCATAACATTATCGTTATTTTTAAAGTCATTTAAAAAATTTGTTACTAATTTGTACTAGTTTTGTTCCTGATTATGGTAATTCTTCTTCCAAGTCACAGCATGCTTTGTGAACCCATTGGTCTTTAGAATTCTTTAGGATTTCTTTGCCTGCTTTTATGACATCGCCGCATTCGACACATTTTCCGGTAAATCTGGCTTTCATGGTATTAGTATAATTTTGATCCCTTTAAACTAGCCTCATAATGATATACCGGTAAAATCATCTAAAAAACATCACATTTTTATCAAAAATAATATTTCATTTTACAATTAGTTTTTAATGACATGCGAAACACTTGGAATCATATGGATTCCCTAGATGTTGTAGATGAAATTAATGCATTATTGAAATTAGATGTCGGCGATCCATATAGATTAGAGCATATCAAACAGGCATTTATTCAAAATAAAAAAATCTGGATTACTGATGAAAATTATCTAAAAAACTTACGAGACAAATACTTGGTTAAACATACTGATACACAAACCGATGAGATTATTTTTGAAAATGAGACTGAAAGTAAAGACACTATTCATTGTTGGAAATGTGGAAAAAAAGTCCTGTTAAGTGCTAACTTTTGTATGATTTGTGGGACTTCTATTTTTGAAGTGGGTGCAAATTCACAATCTATCCATGAATCAAAATCTTCTAGTCCTTCTAAATCAATCCCGTTAAAAATTCCAATCCTGATAGGAATCCCTGTCTTGATATTGATATTACTTGGAGCTATCTATTCTCTAGGATTTTTTGATGATGTATTGGATTCATCACCTGATACAATTTCGCCGTCTGTAATTGAAGATGAAGATATTTTCTATGGTGAATTTGATTCAAAATGCGGTGTTGGCACTGTTCTTGATCTTGAAACAAATGCATGCAGAGTTGGTATTATAATGGAATCAAGTTCAAGTGAGACTGATTCAAAATGCGGTCCTGGAACTATCTTTGATTCTGAATCCAATTCATGTATTGTTGGATAGCATGATCATTCCTGAGAATTATTCTGTCTCATGCTAAGAACTAAGCAATTAGATCATTTTGTAAAACCGTTAAATTGCAATGATTGATCATGTTAACATGAGACTTTTGGGTTCCATTTTTTTGTTTTGACATTGATTACTTTGGTAGGTACTACGTTATTTCAAACTGCTAGTGCAGAAAGCATAGAACAGAATATCTCACTTAAAAAACAACTGATGTCCGGAATTGATATGCATGAAATTCAATGTATCAACGGGTATGATCTTGTTCTTAAAACAACAGATTGGTCACCTGCATGCTGCAAATCCTCAAGTGTGGACCAATTGATTCAGAGAGGATGGGCATCTGATCAGGATATCATGCATGATAAGATGATAGAATCTATGATTCATCTACCTGAAGATACAATAAACAAAGATGAGTCTATGACAAAAGCAAAAGAAATGATGAAAGAGGCATCAGAAAATCCAACTTTAATCTCTGAAGACATCAGCGAAATGATTGGAAATAATGATGCAAATGAAATTCAAGTTTTAAAGATGGGTGAATTCAAGGGTGCTGACTTTTTTCACAATGCAAAGGGGATATCTAAAATAATTGAGATTGGAGACCAAACATTCCTAAGATTTGAAATGTTTGAGGTAACCAACGGGCCCGACCTAAGAGTATACATAACACCTGATGGAGATGTTAAAAAAGGAATTCATCTTGACAAACTCAAGGGCAGTACTGGAGATCAAAATTATATTTTAGATAATGTGGATCTTGGGACTTATGACACTGTTGTAATCTACTGTCAACCGTTTGGAGTATATTTTGGACAATCTGAACTGTCTTGACTCTACAAAAAATAATTATAAAAATATAGAAAATATTGAAAAAGAGAATATTTTTTTATTTTCTCAATTTTAGTGCTATTTTTATAATTATATTTGGTAAAGTTTGGATTTATTTTCTTTTATTCCAAATTTAACAGTCATGAAGTTTACCATTCTTAAATTCAGTTTAATTTTTTTATTTGAATGGCGGCTATCATTGTAGGGATTACATATAATTTCTTCCATAATTTTGATAAAACCACAATACGAGTTATCATTAAATGAAAATTTGAACATCTCATTTATTCTGATATATTATTCCGGGGATGAAGTCCATCTGCTTGTTTTGTATCCATCGAGGATCAGAGCTATCGCTCACTCTTTCCATCTGAAGATTGTGTCCGATTTTTGTGATTGTGATATCGTGTGTTACAGAGTCTATCTTCCAAGTAAAGGTTACATTGTTGCCATTTACATTTCCAGTTGATTCTCCCCAATCGCAAAATACATTGGGATCACATGAATTCCACACATGTGCGGTGACTTTGGAATCATCTTGAATGACGGCAATGTTTGCAATGTCGTTTGTTCCAGAGTCACTGTTTTTCCATTCGCCTGTAAAATCTATCGGAATCGACTTCAGATCCCATCCCTTTTGCAACAGTTTCTTTACAGACGACGAGTCAACGCATGCAACAAAACCAGTCGGCCTGAAGATTTTTTCCAAATTATCCTTGCATGTAATTTCATCAATCATGACGACACTGCGTAGTTGTTTGTATGGTGGAGACGGAGGTATTTTCTGGATCACAGATGTACCAGTAATGTCTAGCTCATCTGCAGTTGAATACGGATCAGGCAGGGTATTGTCCTCATATTCTGCAGTGACAGCATCTTCCCCGTAGACTCGCAGTGTGTGTCCGGATGACTCCTCTTCAATGCTAAAAAACACGGTTCCCTCGAATATTCCTGTTGCCTCATTAGTCTCAGTTACAGTAAGGTCAATACCTCCAGCATCGGAGTCAGACCATACGTCAATTTGAAAACCGTCAAATTCTTTGGGATCCAGGTTCATGTCAGGATCAATTACCCTTACGACACCTGTTCCGGTTGCAGGGTAGCTGTCTTCCAGCCATTGTACCTTTCCCTCGTTCCAGATGATTGATGCAGACCTTATTGCAGTTTCATCTTCGGTATGCTCAAAGGATACGGTAATTCCATCTTTGTTATCTGATGGTAGCAATCCATCATTAGGTCCATTGCCGCTTGGACTGATATCCATGACATCATTACCATCAACGCCCGTTGCGGCATTACCGTCTGCGTCATGTCTAAATCCTTCAAGAGTCACTGTCCCTGTAAATATTCCTGTGTCAGGACCTGTCTCGACAAGCTTGTAGTTGTCAAGGTCAAATCCTCTGGTAGATATCTTTACTGGGTGTTGATCAGTGTTTCCAATCTCATCAACTTTGTTGCGGTCAAGATTGTGTTCTGGTGAATCTATTGTGACGTGTACATTATCAGTCCACGTGTATGTGATTTTGTCAAGAGTTATCATGTCGTCTACATTGTCAGGATTGTAATTTCCTTGGATTCGAGAAGTACTGATTATTCCAAGTTCGTCTGCAGTTGTGTACGGATCTGGCAGCGTATGGTCTTCATACTCCGCAGTGACTGTTTCGCCTTCTGCGACTCTTAGTCTGTGGCCTGACGATTCATCGCTGGTTGTAAAAAATATGGTTCCCTCAAATATCCCAGTTGCTTCGTTTGTCTCAGTTACAGTAAGGTCAACCCCTGTAACGTCAGAGTCAGACCATACGTCAACAGCAAAGTTGTCAATTTTTTCTGAATCCAGGTTCATGTCAGGATCAATTACCCTTACGACACCTGTTCCGGTTGCAGGGTAGCTGTCTTCCAGCCATTGCACTTGCCCGGTATTCCACAGGATTATCGCAGAGTCTACAGCTGTTTTGTCCTGTGCATATTCAAATGACACAGTTACTTCATCATCGTCATCTGATGGCAATAGTCCGTCTGTAGGGCCAGTTCCGCTTGGCATTGTCTGTGTTACGTCATTGCCATCAATTCCTGACATGTGATTGCCATCTACGTCATGTGAAAACCCTGTAAGCGTTATCTCTCCTGCAAATATTCCTGTGTCCGGACCTGTCTCGACAAGCTTGTAGTTGTCAAGATCAAATCCTCTGGTTGCAACTTTTACCGGATGTTCGTCAGAATTGCCAATCTCATCAATCTTGTTGTCGTCTAGGTTGTATGAAGAAGCAGTTATTGTAATGTGCACCTTGTCAGTCCACGTATAGATCTTTTTGTCAATCTTGACCTGTGCAAAATTTACTTCCTGCGCATTTGCACCAGTGTTATCATTAAATGAAAAAATGCCGAAAAGACTTGCAAGGACAAAAGTCGTCATCAATGCAAGCGTGAATTTACTCAACCTGATCCTGCTCTAAATGACTGCTCATAACCATTGCTATCCAATCATGAGAATGACTAAAAATCTGCAGAACATCTGTGATCTTCAGTTCCCACGCACAGTCTTCATTTTTTACCTCAAGATATGTGACATTCCTAATCATTATGGATTAATTTGCAGACAGTGTTGCACATATTGGATGATTGATGCACTTCCCGTGAGCCTTACCATCCTTTCCTGTAAGTTGTGTATCCGCAAGGTCCGCCCCCTCAAAATTAGTGCCACTCAGGTCTGCATCCGAAAGGTTGGCACCTTGCAAGTTGGCATTGGAAAAATTTGCATCATTAAGATCAGCATCAGCAAAATTGGCAAAACTAAGATTCGCATTTGACAGTCCCGCATCACGCAGATTTGCGTTTTGCAGGTTGGCACCGTAAAGGTCTGCACCGTAGAACCTTGCATTATTAAGATTGGCAGATCCAAAGTCAGCCTCATAAAGATCTGATTGCACAAGACTTGCATCCATTAGCTGTGCATCTTTGAATATTGTTTTATGTGAATGAACGAATGGGCTGTTCTTGACTATCGCATCTAGTATATCTCCTCTGCTAGTTGAGTCGATTACTGTCTCAAGTTCAACTTCTACTTTGGATGTGTTGCCTCTCTTTTCAATTTCGACTTCTAATTTTTTTTCTAATCTTTGGTCACCAGGACATTCTGTTCTTAATTCCTCACCTGCCTCTTCTCTAGTAAGTGAGAACTTGTCAATGATTTCATCAATTAGTTGATTTGTGTCTGTAGTATTGCTGACAAACTCAATCTCTATGCTTATCTCAGTCTGAAAGCCAAGGGTTTCAGCCTTTACTTCTCTTTTGAAGAATTCTGATGTTTTTGAGCCATCACTTGACCTGTCATCATCTCTGTCATCGTCATCGCACCTGTCATCATCTCTGTCATCGTCATCGTACCTGTCATCCCCATTATCTTCACTTGCAAAAGCAAAGCCAGATGGTATTGAAAGTACCATAACGGCCAAAAGAAAGAATATGACAGTATCGTATTTTTTCATTGTTTAAGAAACAAAATAAATCAATATAAGACGAATGACATTTTCCACGATTGAATTCCATTTATGGGAATTCTATTGTTTCTTTAAATCCGTAAAATAATAGATCAGAACAATAGATGAAACCAATCTCAATTGTGTTTGTATTACTTGTTACACTATCAATGATCTATATAATTCCAGCCGTATATGCCGAGGATGACGATGACGATGATGACAGAGAAGGTTTTGGGGAAATGGAGAGAGAAAGAGATCATCAGGATGAAAGGATTCCAATTGGAACAGACATTGGAAATGTCATTCTCTATGGCACTATTGCAACAATTGGAGTCTCGATAGCTTACACTGCCTTTAAGATCAAATCATCAAAAAGAAAATCCAGTCCAAAATCATGACAGTCAAAAAAACCAATCTGAGGTTTATCGTATTTTTGACATTGCTATCCTTGCTAGTAATTTCTCCCACACTGGCATATGCAGATGATGACGATGCAGAAGACATTGTAGAAAGTCTGGGATGGGTTGCGGTGGGGGCAGGAATAGCTGCAAACGTACCCTTTATCGCAATGAACAAAATCCGAAGATATGCCATAAAGACAGGCAGTTCAACAATGCAGGTTGCAAAACAGATCAGGACTGTCTACAAACTGATTCTGAATTTCCACATAATGCTTAATTCAATCGGCTATTTTACAGGAATGTCGCACGGTCTGATGTTATCCAGGCACCTGGATTCAATCTCCCTGTCTTTGGCCATTGTAATGAGTGTGATGATGGTAAGCGGATTGCTGCTAAAATACATGTCATCTAGAAACTCTAAGATATTTGGCAGGTTGCTTCATGGACAGTTTGGTCTTGTTATACTGCTTGCTGCACTGGTAGTTTTGCATATTGTAGTTGGAGATGACTGAGTTCTTTGGTTTAATTACAAAGAATTTATTTAAAAAAATTGAGAATCACTAACATAAACATTCTATTTCTGATCCACGTAGAACTTGGTTTAAAATAAAAAATGTGTCTAGATTCTTGGCATAATGCTG
>CAJQMY010000006.1 GCA_905479565.1 uncultured Candidatus Nitrosopumilus sp. | reverse complement strand
TCCATAGGTTAGGTTGACTACGCGTTACTGAGCCGTCTGCCTTGTATTGCTACAATGACTCGCATGGCTTAGTATCAATCCGATAGCAGTCAGGTCCGGCAGGATCAACCGGATTCTGAATTATATTTTGATTATAGAAGTACACTTGTACTTTAATTTGGAATTGACGGATGCACATAATCTTCACATTTCAGATATTGATCTTTCAATCAAATCCTCATTTTTGTATGCGTAACTGGAGGCCCATGAATCACAAAATGGCATATTACCATACTTCATCACGAGCGCCGCCTATTGCGTTACGTATGCAGAAGCCAACAAAGCCAGAATCCATATAAACCATACGTGAAATTATACCTGATCGAGTCAAAAAATTGTAAAAATTACACATTTTATTTTTAACACATACCTACAAAGCCCGAATCATGAATAAAATTCCCATATTCGAAGATATTTGGATACTTAAAATGATAGATCCTATTTTAAAAATTGCTTTTGAATTACATTACAAAATATAAGAAAAAAACAAAGAATTCTGCAAAAATATTTGCCAAGTCTTTGAAACTTCATGTAAATGGTGTTTCTCACAACATAAGATTTTATGAGCCATATCCGTTCATTGTAAAATCATCTTCAGGTAAAAATCTCACAGATGTGGATGACAACAAGTATACAGATTATTGGATGGGTCATTGGAGTTTAATCTTAGGCCATGGTCATAAAGAGGTCAAAAATTCTTTGAAAAAACAAATTGAAAAAAGTTGGATGTATGGAACTGTGAATGAACAGACAATGAAACTTTCAGAATTAATTTCTAAAGCAGTTCCAGTAGCTGAGAAAATTCGCTATGTTACATCAGGTACAGAAGCTACAATGTATGCAGTTAGATTAGCAAGATCAGTTACGAAGAAGAAAATTATTGCAAAAATCGATGGTGGATGGCACGGATATACTTCAGATTTATTAAAAAGTGTGAACTGGCCATTTACCGAATTAGAAAGTTCCGGAATGATAAATGAAGAAAAGATTGTATCCATTCCATACAATGATGTAGAGAATTCTCTTAAAATTCTTAAAAAACATGCAAAAGACTTAGCAGGTGTAATTATCGAACCAGTTTTGGGAGGAGCAGGATGTATTCCAGCTACCGCAGACTATCTTAAAAGTATTCAAGAATTTGTTCATAAAAATAAATCACTATTCATCCTAGATGAAATTGTTACAGGATTCAGATTTAGATACGGATGCTTATATCCTACAATGAAATTAAACCCAGACATTGTTACTTTGGGAAAAATTGTGGGAGGAGGAATGGCAATAGGTGTAATGTGTGGTAAAAAAGAAATCATGAAGCACGCAGATACTACTAAAAAGAATAAATCAGAAAGGAGTTATGTAGGAGGAGGAACATTTTCTGCAAATCCAGCCTCAATGACATCAGGATATGCCACTCTATCCGTTTTGAAAAACAACAGCTCCATATATTCAAAAATCAATAACTTGGGAGAATATGCTAGAAACGAGCTAACCAAATTTTTTGACGGTAAAGTAATAGTTACGGGAAAAGGGTCTTTGTTTATGACCCATTTTGTAAAAAACGGAATTTCAGAGATTACCAATGCCACTCAAGCATCAATGTGTGATGTTAAGGCTCTACACGACTATCACTTTAAGATGATAGCGCATGACGGGATATTCTTTTTGCCGGGCAAACTAGGTGCAATATCCAATTCCCATACAAAAACAGACATCAAAAAAATGATCGATTGATTATTTTTAAGATTTTGAAAGAGATTTACTCCACAAAGTTAGTTTATTAAAAATATCAATATAGTCTTTAGATTTTGTGGTAATATGAACATGTGCCAATAGGTCTCCAAATTTAGCTTCTAAGATCATCGTACTTTCTTCTTTGAAAAAAGGTATAGAAACTCCAATTTTCTGTAACGAACTAAATTCAAAATTTTCAATTTTCAAATAATCATCTTTGACTATGATATGCTTTTTTTGAGAATTTTTATTGATAGATGTATCTAGTTGTTTTTTGGTTAAATCGTCCCAAATAGGAGAGTCTTGAGGCCACCTATGAACATGAACTTTATCAGCAAAATATTGTAATTCAAAATTAGACAATATTATGAAGCGTCATCAATGAAAGTTAAAAGTATCTCATACGAGAATGATAAATAATTGTACTCATCTATATCATAACAATAGTCCATTTCTAAATAATTTATTCACAATTCCGTTATAGAAATCTCAAAAAATTCAAAGTGAAAGTATTCTCTTTAGCACATTTACATAAATTTTAACAAGTTAAGCCAAACTTTCATTAGCAATATCATTTTTGAGAAATCATGGGATTATTTGGTTCTAAGAAAGATACTGAAAATTTATTGTATCATGCAATGTCACTAATGGAAAAAAACCAACCAAAAGGAGCTATTTCACTTTTTAACAAAGTTTTAAAACAAGAATCAAAAAACACCTCAGCGTTATTTAACAAAGGTCTAGCACTAAATCAAATGAAAAAATACAGTGATGCAATTACATGCTTTGACATATTGCTAGAAATAAACCCTAAAGATTCACAAGCATGGAACAACCGAGGGATCTCCATGGCAGAAAATGGCAACATTCAAGCAGCTGCAGAATGTTATGACAAAGCGATAGAGGCAGATCCAAAAAATGCGGCATCTTATTTTAACAAAGGGGTACTATTAGACAAATTACAAGAAAGAGAAGAAGCATTACAAATTTTAGATAAAGCAATTACCATAGAACCAAGAAAACCAAATGCATTGTTTTACAAAGGAATCATCCTAGGTAAAATGAAAAAACACGAAGAAGCATTGAACTGCTTTAATTCAGTGCATAAAAATAATCCCAGCCACATAGATGCATTTTTTCACAAGGGAATTGAACTTGCAGAATTAAACAAGCATGTAAAAGCAATTGAAATTTTCGATAAAATATTATCAAAACACAAAGATAATGTGAATATCACATATGCAAAGTCAAGAAGTAAAGCAGCGTTAGGAGAATATCCTCAGGCATTAGAATTACTAAAACAATCTATCTCCAAAAATCCGAAAATTATCAGGAGTTGGGCAAAAGAAGAACCAATTTTCACAAAGTTACATTCCAATGATCAATTTAGAAAATTAGTTAAACTATAACGTAATAAATTAATTTTAGAAACATAAAATGAGTTTTTTGATGAATGTATGAATAAACAAATGAAAGAAGAACTGTAAATCATTCAAAAAATCTGCAAAATTCTGAACTATTTGAATCCGTTTTGCATGTTTCTTGCTTTACCAAAATGAATTGCCAATCGAGAGATCTCAAATGATAAATCAAATCCGACACATTTTGCCCTGCCAGAATATATACGTGGAAAAAATATCTTTATTACAAATTCATCTCTTGATATTATATCTACAGTACAATCATCTGGAAAAGTTAACTTTACAGCGTATGATTTTATTTTCTCTATGTGAGATTGCTTTGCAAAATCATCATAAAATAGACAAAACTTTTCCAGTTTGCCATTTGTCCATACTCCACAAGTGCCAACTGTCAGATTTTAGCACTGGTCTTGAGTGGTTTGTGAAGAAAATATCAAAACTGTTGAATTGTTGTGATTTGGATGCAATAATTCCTTGTAGGTTAGATGCCTGTCATTATCTACAAAACAACGCAGGCTAATTGATACTGGTTTTATTCCTTGATTGAGGGTATTTTTACAGTCATGCGTAAATCTCCTGTCTGATTTGCAACAAATCAAATATCTTCTGCCTAAAAGGAACATCTAAATTGTGGCACATCTCATTAGCAGCAAATCTTAAACGTAGAATCAAAATGCCATGTAATCTCATTAAGAAAAATTCATTTCTTACATGTTCTGATTGATTTTTTTCTAACCATCGGACATCCCATGTATTTTGAGATTCAGGTAATTCAGCATGACATCTTCTGCATACTGTCACTACTCTGCAGTCATGCTTTCTTCCTGCTACATTATGTTGCTCCAAATCATATTGCATTTCTCTGGAATTACAAATCCCACACCTATCTTTTTTTGGAATATTCTTTGTTTGCATCAAGTTTTCCATTCAGAGTACAGATTGGTAAAACTTCTAATTTCTTTTTGTATTCCTCTGTTGTTCTGTTTTTTCTAATGATACCCATAAGATATTTACCTCCATGAGCGGGTCTTAAAAAAATCAAGTTTTTAAGCTGTTTGAAATCTTGTAGTTTTATGGTTAATGCACAAATAAGAAATTTAATTATTTTGATCTGATCTTATCTTGAATTTGTGCCAGAATTAATTCGGCTTTGTCCTTATTTTCATAATTTTCTTTTGATTCATCCATAATTTCGTCAATTTCATAACTCTTATCCACCAAAATGTTGGCAACATGATCATCAAGAGTTCCTTGTCCAATCAAATAGTATGCAAACACAGTATTTTTTTGACCTATTCTATGAAGTCTATCTTCTGCTTGTCTATGAATTGCAGGACTCCAATCAAGTTCTGCAAATATAACGTATTTTGCTCGTGTTAAATTAATACCAACATTTCCTGCACGAATTCCAGCAATCATTAACTTTGATTCACCCTTTTGGAATTTGTCTATTTGATCCTGACGCAAATCATCAGATTGGCCGCCAATTATTGATACAGGTGAAAATTCTTGTAAACTCTCATGAAGTAATTTGTGAATTACCTTATGATGACAAAATACTACCACATTTTCTTCAATTTCCATAATATTCTTTACAAAATTAATCACATGAGGCAATTTTGCAATACCTGCAATTTGTCTTTCACTTTGAATAGCTCTATGATATGAAGCAGATTTACTGAATTCAGAGTCTGCATCTTTTTGTTCAGATTCTACTTTTTTCCAGATTTTGTCTAATTCTTCAAGATAATAATCAGTATCAGCAGCAATTACTTCTTTGTAACGAACTTTATCTTTTAGTTCTTTTAGAACATCTACTTTCTTTCTTCGAAGCATAACATGTTTTTGTAGTTCATTTCTTAACGATACGCGTTTATTTTCTAAAACAATTGCTTTTCCATTTTCATTAACATAGCAAAAATATTCACAAAATTCCTTAAAGCTTCCCAATAGTCCGGGTTTTAAGATATCAATGATTGGCCAAATTTCCGAACCGCGATTGTAAATTGGAGTTCCAGATAGACCAATTCTATAATGAACCGAAGGGTTTGCAGCTAATTTTTTTACTGCTTTGTATTTTTGAGTTGATTTTGATCTTAAATTATGTACCTCATCACAAACAATTGTTTTCAATCCTACTTTGGCCAAATCATAATTTCTTTTCAAAAGTAATTCATAATTAATTATGTAAACATCAGTTAGAGGAAGTTCTTTTGATTTTCCAGTTCTAATCATGGTAACGCTTGGAGATTCAGATTCAATTATTCGTCCATTCCTACTTTTCTTTTTTAGGAATTTTTGAATTTCACGCTCCCAATTCTTTAACGTCACTAATGGAGCCACAACTAAAAGAGGAAAAGTTTGTTTTTCAGATGCAGTATATGCAAGGGTTTGAACAGTTTTCCCAAGACCCATCTCATCAGCAAGCAAAGCATTTCCAGAAGATTTTAGTAGAAAATCCAAACCTTCCTTTTGGAAATTTAATAGCTTTCCTCTAAATTGATCGCCAGGTTTTGCACGTTTTAGTTTTAGTTTGATTGGAGAGATCGTAGGTTTTGGAGCATATGTTTTTACAATTTTTCTCTGCCAGGCAGATTTGGATAAAATTTCAAGCGGATATCTATCCATAATGAGTTTTAGTTGTTTCACAGTTTCGGTACTATCAGGGATAATTATTTCATTGATATTCTCCCCATACCATGCCTCCGAAACAAGTCTCGAGATCATACTGACAGCACGATCACCTGTAATCTTCCAGCTCCAAATTTTAGAGTATTTGTCAAGAACATACTCTAGTGTACCGATATTTTCCATGGATGTTTCCATAATTCGTCGACAGAAAGTTTTTTTTACTTATGAATCTTCATATTTTTCTCGATCATACAAATAAAAATCCAAAAACCACAAGAGTTAAAATATGATACTAGTTTCAACGATAAGGGTAAATTTTTAAAATTAATCTTTAGGCACAAAATTAGAAACAACAAGATACTTGAAAATTTAAAAGACATAACAGAAATCTTCTTAAGAATTTAAGATTAAAGAAAGAATTTTTCAGATAATTATAAATAATTTTTACTTTGATCAATCTCAAAAATATTAATTAAAAAATATCAAGATTACTCCAAATAGGCGAATTATGAAAAAATCTCGTATAATATTCAATTCATTACAAAAAAAATCAGAAATACGACATACGTTTAAAATTCATGAAATTTTAGAGGCATCATGGAATTCATTCAAAATGAAGAGCCAGAAATTACAAAACCAATCATCATAGCAGCTATGCAAGACATGGGGAATGTTGGAAGCATAGTTGTGGATTTTATCAACGATTCACTTAGAACAAAAATATTCAGAACAGCAAAAACACCATTTCCAACACACATTGTAGATAAAGGAGGATATGTAGATATTCCAGATGAGAAATGGGAATATAGATACACAGAGGATTTGATAGTTTTTGGAGGCGGCAAAGGGCAACCTCAAAGTAATAATGAATTAAACGAATTATGTCTGGATGTAATTGACACTGCAAAAAAATATTCTGCAAAATTCATCTACACATTAGGAGGTTTTCATACCAGTAGAATTTTCAATAATGAACCAAAAACATTCATCACCACCACATCAAGGGAATTGACAAAACAGATGGAAGGATTGAACGTAGAAACAACCCCACAAAAATCAATCATTACAGGTTTTAATGGTTTAATTCTCGGATTTGCAAAAATAAATAAAATTCAAGGAATAGGAATGTATGGTGAGCTAAATGAGCCAGAAATACCACAGTACAGATCAGCAATCAGCATTATCAAAACCATAGAAAAATTGACATATAGAAAATTAGGCGATACAAGCGAATTAGAAATTATGGCCCATGAGATTGAGAGAAAATTTAAAAACTAAATTTAATGAGATTTCCCAACTTCATGAGATTCAGTATTTTCATCATGGCAATCACAACTACAAAGATGGGTTTTGTGATTGTTCATACAATCAATGCATTCAAAATGCTTTCTAGTTTCACATGCTGCACAAATCATCCCAATATTACTAAAAAATAGGAGAATTTGAGTTTTTTCTATTTCAGTCTCAGGTCTCAAACCAAATAAAATTACTCAATTAAAATTAAAAATTAGCGAATTTTTATTCATACTTTGTCTTAACTGTAAAAATCAAAACGAATGCATGTGGACGGTGATAAAATAATAATAATCGGACTATGTTCATTTGTAATTTTATTCTCATTTATTCCAACTTCACAGGCAGTACTTTGGGAATTTATTGTAGAATTAAACATGGAAAAAGATGTTATATATCCAGGAGACACGGTAGTTGTTACTGGAAAAGTAGTAGACCATGCAAATCACCCCACTAGAGGAGTAGAAGTTTTAGTCAGAACGGGAGCAGATACCACCAAAACATTCACGAATCCTGATGGTGAATTTAAAATACAAGTTGTAGATTTTCAAGGAGTATCAGGAACATATACGGTTAACGCAATTGCATCATGGTATGGCATAACAGGATTAGCAAGTACCGAATTTCAAGTCAAGGGAGATGACAGTCCAGTCTTAATATTGCAACAAAAATTATCAACAGATCAAGCAAGAAAATATCTTAGCTCAAATGAAAGCGATTTTGAAAAGAATCCAATAGGCCAGAATTTATTCAGATACTATCATGGATTACATGATCAATTAATTGCAGAAATAAAAGAGGCTCAAAAACCAATTGCAGAGAAGATATTCTTAGAACAACAGAGAAACATTGCTAAAAATCTTAAAAACCAAGATATTGACGAATATCAACCAGGATATGGCACATTTAGCGGGTATAAGTATGAAAATTACATAGCAGGATTAAATCCAAAAATCAAGAATTTGGTTAGTAATCAACTGAATTTTACTCAAAATAACTTTTTAGATGCTCAAAAAATTAGAACGGAAATTCTTGAGAACGGAGGGACATATGAGGAAGCAAGGCAGGCATATCTAGACAAATTGGCAATCACCAAAGAAACTCTTGAGAAATTCAATGAAAACCAATTAGGGGATTCTAAAAGAGAGATAGGAAATCAAACTAGCAAAGAATGAACGATTGATAAAGTCCACGTGAACTTCATATTCAAAATTACATAAAAAGAATGGAGAAAAAATAGTCCATTATTGCACCTTCCTGTAGCAGAGATCATATTCAGAATGATATAATGTAATAATCTCAATCTTCAAAAAAAGATAGTAGACGCAGAAAAAATGCAGTTTTAAAAAAATCAGAATATTTTAAAAAATATTGCCAGGCATAACAGAATTTTTCTAAACAAATTTTAATCTAAATTAAAAACCAAAACAGATTGAAAGTATATCACAAATCAACCTGCATTACATGCAAAAAGATAATTTCAAATATTGAGAAAATGAAAATGGATGTAGAGACACGCGATTTCTTTAAAGATCCTTTTTCAGAGGATGAATTAAAAAAAATCATCAAAATGACAGGTAAAAAACCACAAGAGATGTTACGAAAAAGAGACAAAATGTACAAAGAGTTAGACTTTGCAAATACCAAAAGAACAGAGATTCAAATAATCAAATTAATGCTAAAATATCCGGGATTGATTTTACGTCCAATTGTGATTACAAAAAATAAAGCTCATATTGGAAAGATAGATGTAAAATAATTTAATCAGAATTTTTTTTAAATAATCTGATTGCTTCCAAATGAGAACAGTTAGCAGTGAGGCCTTTTCCATGATGAAATTTATAAAAATTTTTGAAGCCAGGGCACTCGCAAGTATCAGAAGTCACAAAGTACGATTTGTCAGGATCAGATGAGGATTTTATTTGAAATAAATCATCTTCAATTTTTACCACCCCTCCGCTTTCAACAAGTTTTTTGGCTTTTCTAATTGTATTGGCACTCATACAAAATCAATAAATCTCAAAGTTTTATCTGTTATTTTTTAGATATTGGTATAATGTTTAGATTCTGTAATCGAGCATAGCCTATGACGAAAGATCTGTTTTTCTGTTTCAATAAGCCTAGAATTAGTTTCACTCTCGTCTTTTGTAAAATTAGGCAATTTTTTGAACTCTACCAATTTTACCAGAATCTAATTCAACTTTAATTCCATGAGAATGTATACGACTTGATGTAAGTATCCGCTTAATAGTTCCAGAAGTTAATTGTCCTGAACGCTGATCTTGTTTTTGGATAATTTCCACCATCATACCGATTAAAATTTTGTTTCTTGGTGGAACACCATTCATGGCATTTAGTAGCAATGAAAGAATCTAAATCTTTGTTTTATAAAATAAAGAAGTTTTGAAATTTACTCAAAACGATATTTTTAATTTTGTTTGTGGTTTTGGAAGCAATCTCTGCAATAAACAGGTCTGTCTTCTTTTGGTTTGAATGGTACTTGACATTCATTTCCACAGTCACCACATTTTGCATCATGCATTTCTCGTGGTCTGTCGTCTCGATTACCAAATCTAGATCCTCTATCTCTGCCAAATCTACCTCCACCTTGTCTTGGTTCGGGTTTGTGGTTTTGGAAGCATTCTCTGCAATAAACAGGTCTGTCTTCTTTTGGTTTGAATGGTACTTGACATTCATTTCCACAGTCACCACATGTAGCGGTGTGCATTTCTCTTTCTTCTCTATCAAAGGACATGTCTTTCTAAATCTCAACATTATTGTGCAGTAATAAACTATGGGAAAAACATCTATTGTTATAATCTATTCTTTACTGTCAGGTTATTGGGCATGAAAAAATACATCGCCACAAGAATTACCACGATGTTGGGAGTTTTAATGATTACATTATTGATTACAATCGCATTAGTTGGTTCCAACATGGATGTCATTCTAAAACAAGGAATCATTTTTCAAGTTAGATCTGAAATAACAGAAAACCCAGCCATTGCCCAAAGTTTCTCATCAGTAGACGAATTTGATGAATTTATTCAAAATCAAATTGATCAAAGAATTCAAGTTTTAGGACTTGATGAGCCCTGGTATTCACCTCAAAGAATTGGTGTGACCATGTACAAAATAATGTTATTAGATTTTGGAAATGCAACATTTCTAACTAGTGATAAGGGATCTTCAGATGTAAAAGATATTCTCTTTGAGAAATTGCCGAGAACTGTTTTGTTATTTACAACTGCAACTATAATCACATCAATCATAGGAATATTTCTAGGTGCTTTTTCTAGCAATAAAATCGGTTCAAAAATAGATAGAATCACTTCAAGTTTTGCAATAATTAGTTCAAGCTTTCCTGTATGGTGGATTGGAATGTTGATGATCTTTTTGTTTTCATTTACATGGCAAATATTTCCTGCAAGAGCAACACCTGACATTCCATCATCAGATCCTGTATATCTTGTGTCTTTACTGTATCACATGGCATTACCATTAATTACAATTGTAATAATTGGATTTGGTTCATGGGCATACTTGGTAAGAAATTTCATGGTAGGAATTATGCAAGAAGATTTCATCACGGCAAAAAAAACTATAGGAGTTAAACAAAAGAAAATTATCTATACACACGCACTCAAAAATGCAGCCCCTCCAATTGTTACAATTCTGGCTCTTAGTTTATCAGGATCCCTTGGCGGAGCAATAATTACAGAAGCTGTTTTTGATTGGCCAGGAATGGGAAGATTATACTTTGAAGCAATTACCGTAATGGATTTACCAGTGATAATTGGTGCAACATATCTCCTTACAGTATTTTTCCTAATCAGCATATTCATTGCAGATTTACTTTATGGTTATTTTGATCCCAGAGTGAGGACTGGGCAATGAGCAGCATTACACCTCACGAAATAAAACAAGAATTTATAAAAAGTAGGATGGGGATTGTAGGAATTACAATTCTTTCAATTCTAGTCATAACCTCAGTCATAGCAATAATCAGCATTCCTATTGAAACATTTCAAGAATGGAATAATCCAGGAAATTGGATTTCAAATCCCAAAGTTGCAATTCCGGTATGGGTAAACATGTTTATGGTTGAAAAAATCCCCGAACATAAAATTTTAGAAAATCCGAACATTGAAAAAACATCAGTTGACGGAATAAACCTTACATCGCATCATTTTGGATTAAATTTTAATTATGATGATTTTCCTAATGATTTCATCTATGAGTTTTCCTCAGAGTATTCAGGTTCTCCTCTTTTACAAATGTCAGTAATTAGACCAGATGGAATTAAACTGGATTTGATAATAACATCACTCCCATATTCGGATGGAAAAACAGTTCATAGTGAAAGGATTTTCTCTACAGATGATTCAATAAAGAAAAATTTGTTCTTGCAATCAGAAAAATTTAAGTTTGTATTTGAAAGACAATCTGCAGAAGACATTGTTTTTTCGAAAATTGATACAAACAAGCCATTGAAAGGGAATTATATTTTTACTATTGACATGTATGGAGTGAATTCAGACACCGAAATTCATGAAACAAAATTAATCATCGGAGGAAAGGCATTTGGGATAATGGGGACTGATGAGTTACGACGTGATTTAGCAATTGGACTTCTTTGGGGAACACCGCTTGCATTATTCATTGGATTAGTAGTTTCAATAGCATCAGTAGTGACAGGTTTACTTTACGGGGTATATGCAGGATACAAAGGAAAGAAAACAGATGAAACCATGATGAGATTTAATGACGTAATTTACGCCTTGCCAGCACTTCCATTTTTGATCATTCTCTCAGTAACAATCAGCAACAGTATTTTTGTCATGGTAGGATTTTTGATGATTTTTGGATGGGTTGGTATCGCTAAGGTGTCTAGAAGCATGTCCCTTCAAATCAAGACTCGAGGCTATATAGATGCTGCAATCATGATGGGTCAGAAAGATTCCAAAATTGTGCTAAAACACATCATTCCACAGTTGTTGCCATATGCATTTGCAAGTATTGCAATTTCAGTTCCAGCTGCAATTACAACAGAAGCAGGGTTGAGTTTTCTAGGATTAGGGGATCCATTATTTCCTACATGGGGGCAAATATTACACGATGCCAATACATTTGGAGCAGCAGCTAGAGGAATGTGGTGGTGGATAATGCCACCAGGAATCATGATTGCAATTACAGGATTATCTTTTGTGTTTATTGGAAATGCACTTGACGCAATAATAAACCCGAAATTGAAAAGATAATGAAATCAGAGATCGAATTTTCGAATCAATTCAATAGCATCATTGTTTAGTTTTATTGAATAACATGCAGAATTTTCATTATTAATTGCTGCCAAATTGTTGGCAAATACTTTTTTGCTGTGACCACCTTCAGATGCTTTATCGGATTCATCAAAACAAATAGACATTTGTTTCATGTTTTGATCATTTTTTAGAAGAAATGCTATAAATTGTTGATATCCATCAGTGTTAACCCAGTTTATGTTTTTTTCTTTACTTATTCCAATCCATATCTCAATAGAGTTTTGATACAGAACTCTTTTTCTTAATTCTTCTAATGCCATTTTTTATCAACTAAAAGTCCGCTCTTTGCATTTTGGATCCACACCGTGGACAAGCACCACCTTTGTGTTTGTTGTTACAAACAAGGCAAACATACCTAACTCCACTAGATCCTCCTTGTGAACCCATACCAAAGAATCCACCACTGCTAGTTCCCGAATTTCCACCATAATTATTGGCATTACTCATTTGTCTTCTCCTCATAATCATAGGCAGTAAAATGAAAATTGCCATTACTGCACCTATGCTGATATACCATGGAACACCAAGATATCCAAGACCAATTTGTAATCCAATACTGAACACCAAAGAAGCACCTAGGAAAATATAATATCGTTTAAGCTGAGGATTCAATTCAATGAAAGTATCTTTAAAACGGATATAAAGTTTCTTCAATTTTCTTCATGGGAGTAAGTAAATTTTCTGTAAAATTATTCAATGAAAAGAGGAATAGCAGTCCCATTGCTATCCCATGCAAATACAGAATCATCATCATATGGAAACTTGACAATCATGGAAACCAATCCAAAAAAATTATGCAAATCAATTACAGAAGGCTCTGCAGAACCACTAGGATGAGAATGTATAATTCCAACATAGCTCATATCAAAAGGTAAGAACGAATGAGGAAATCCTGCAAAGGTAGGCCCAGTTTCACTAAATGGAGGAATTACCAATCCGTCTATTTTGATTTCACCATTTTTTGATTTTCCTTTTAAAATTAAAACTCCTTCATTTGGATGTTTCATTTGACAAAATGACAATATGCTATCAAGGACTTTTTTTTTCAACATAACTTTGCGTTCAAATTTTTTCTTTTTAAATAACACATCAAGTATCCGGTTTAGAACTAATTTAATTTTAAGATCTCAAAATAGTATACCTGGTGTTAGAAAATCGTCTTAGTTTTTGTTCAATTTCAGAGATTAGTTTAGGGATTTTAGAATCAATCTCATTAACTTCATCTTGAAAAGTTTCAGATTTCAATTGAGACTCATCCAGCATAGAAGAATTTTTGACAAGATCACTTTCCAAAGAAATCAATTCTTTAGGCATAAGAGAGTTCAGATTATTTTGTATCTCTCGATATCTTTTATGATATTCTGAAACTCTGTGTACAAATCTATCTAAATATTCTTCAGTTTCAGTTATCTGAGAAGATGTTTTCTCAACATCCTTTACAGAAATAGAACCAGATAAAACTCCTTTTCGCATATTTTCAAGTATGACAATAACAGAATCCTTATTTGCAGTAGTCAGCACATCAAATGGTTCAGAGACTAAATTGGATAAAATATTTTTTTGATTCTTATCTAACGACGAAGCGTATTCATACCTACTTAGAGGACGAGAAATTTTTGTAAATTGAGCATTAACTTGATTTTTAATTTTTAATTTTTCATTAACAAATTCATCCAAGGTATTCTTCAAATTTTGATATTTTTTATAATTATCAGATGATTTTATCTCATTGATATGATTTTGAATTACAGACATTCTCTCATTGATTGTAATTGTACTTTTTGTAACATCATCAATTTTTTGAAGTTGTTTTTTACGTAATTCAGTCAAGTTTTCAATTTGATTAATTGTATCAAGTGTTTCTTCAGAAAGAGACTTTGTAGAATGATAATTTTTTAATAAATCACTTATTTCAGAATGATTAGAATTCATTACTGCAAGATTTTCTTTTAATTGTGTGGCATATTTTTTGGCAAAAATATGGATTATCCTGGTTTGACGTCCTAAAACATCACCCACTTTTTTAAGAATAAGGTTAAGTACAGAATTTAATTTCTCAGCATCCTCAAAAGAAGATATTTTTGGTAGTAAAACAACATCTTTTTTGATCATATCAATAACTTGTTTTTTGCCTCTAATCACAATGATTGCCAAATGTTTGTCCACATCATCCATGTTAAGATCATCTTTTTCAAGAACATTGCCAATTTTCATTAATTCCTCAATCAGAGGGGCAGTTTTGTTTCTCAGATTATTAATTTCAGACAAAGTTTGAGCTTTTCTCAAATCAGTGAGATCAGATATAATTTTAGGAACATCGGTAAGTGAAATATCCTTGTTTTGTGGGATTTCTTCAACAGATGTATCTTCCTGCTTCTTTTTTCCCCATCCAAAGACCATGGGATACCTATCTCTTCGGGGGATTAAAAATGGTTGTCCAACTAAAATTTAAAATTCAGCATTTTCCTGATTGGAACATGGTAAAAAAGTCATTTCATACTGGAACTGTTAAAAAAACAATAAAGATCAAAGCAAGAAAAGACAAAGTTTGGAGAAAAATTAGTAATATTGCAGGATTGCCAACTTGGGTAATTGATGTTAAAAAAACAGTACACCTATCAAAGAAAAAAACAGAGGTAGGAGCCATCAGATTGATTACATTTGAGGATGGAAATCAAATTGAAGAACATGTGGTTGCATGGAAAAAAGGAGAATATTTCACATATGTTGCAACCGAGGGATTGCCATTAAGAGCATATGTTGCGACAATTTCAATCAAACCAAAATCCAAAAATCTGGTAGAATTGACATGGCAATCATATCTTAATAGTGAGAAAATGTCTGAAAAAGAATTTTCGGATTTCATAGTGTTCATGGCAGCATTTTATGAAGCATCACTTGAGAATCTCAAAGCATTACTTGAAAAATAGCACCACTGTTCTTAAAGTTAAAATGTAAATACGATAAACCAGAGAAAAAAATATGAGTGATATGAGATTCATCATTGCAGGTATTGTTCTAATATTTACAGGGTTTCTCATCCTAGGAGGATTTGGGCACAATTTCCAAGCAGCCACTTTAGAATCAAATGAATTTGGAACATGTTACGAATATTATGATGATGCCTCTCCAGTAGAAATCAATTGCTCATTTAAGATATTTGATCAAACAGTATTTTTTGGACTAGTTTTAGGATTCATCATAGCAGGAGTCATTTCTTTGATTAAGGGAGTCAGAGGGAATTGGGATAACAAGGTCAAACCTGAAGACATGGTAGGTCCTGGAAATAACCAGAATGATGATTCCAATAATCCAAACAAAGATTAATTTTGTTTTTTAGTGGTTCGTTTCTCTAATTTTTCATCTTCCATTTTCTGGAAATAAACTTCTTCATATGGCATTTTTTCTCTATTTCATGTTACAAAATCTACATTTAAGCTTGAAGAGTAATTGATGCCTGTTCAGACGGACTAAAGGCTAAGATTCAGATTCTATAATGTTTTTCATCGAATTGAACATATCATCAAGTTCTCCCATTCTTTGATCAAATTGCACATCAGATATTTCATTAGGTTTATTCAAAGTGATTACAACTTCAGAGACATTGCCATTTGAAACAATCCTCATGGGAACATCCCATTTAGATTCCTCATCAACGTATTGATGATCTAAAATTCCAAGAGATTTATTTTCATTAAATTTTAGCATGGATTTCCCATGAGGTCCAGTAAACGACCACCAACCAGAATCATTAATTTTTGCATCAGGCATCATCTTTGGAGGTATCTTCAAAATTGCATCAAATGCATCACCTGTTTTCTTTTCAACGGTAATAGAAATGGTTCTAGATCTCCCCATAACATAGATCTTGAATAATGATTAAAAAGGACATAGTAGTAATCATTAGGCTCAGTGCCGGAACTATTTATTCAAAAATTCTTTAATTTTTTTAAGATTAGCAACGTTTGATTCATGAAACATCACCATAGATTCAGATAAAGAACTAGGCAATACCAATTTGAGATTATCAACTAATTCATCCCCACTAGAAATCATGTTGTCAATTAATTTGTCGATTTCATTTTTCTCATCAGTCATTAGAGCTACTGCAGTCCCATTCTTAATTATCTTTTTTTATCAGAGTAGAAGTAGCACGTACGTTTTTTAGTTTTTGAATATTCCACGAAACAATCTCTCGAATTTTTTCAAAATTTTCCGCTTGTAATTTAACCATCATATCATGAGTTCCAATAGTTTCAAAAACATCGACTACTTGTTCAAGTTCTGTGAGTTGTTCTATAACTTCAGCTTCAGCACCAAGTTCGCAATTTAGCATCACATATGCATCAGTCATAATCTAAACAATACACTATGATTATTTAAAGCTGGAGAATTTTGGGCAAATCCTACCACGTCACATGCACCAAATCTTTAAGATTTCTTCGTGGCTTTGGGAACTTGGTTTGTTCTGGATATCCAATACATAAGACAGATGAAGGTACAAGATCAGTCCCTATAACATCCATTACTTTTTGTTCATCAAACATTCCTATCCAGATAGAACTCAATCCCAGAGCCTGTGCTGCAAGCTGAGAATATCCAGCAGCTAAAGTGGCATCTTGGATGGCAAATTTTTTCAAAACATATTCTGGAAAATCAAACTTTACCCTAGACGGGTTCTTACAGAAAACAAGAACCACAGGAGCATCAACGTATGGCTGTTTGTTACATGCCTCTACTAGAAGTTTTTTCTTTTCAGGACTTTTTACATAGAATATTTCAAATCCTTGAAAATTACCAGCAGTCGGAGCAGTGTCAGCGGCGGCAATTATTTTATCAATTTTTGTAGTTTCAACAGTTTTATCTGAAAATTTTCTTGTAGAGCGTCTTTTTGCCATTACAGCAAACAAATCAGTGTCCACAACTTCGCTGGGCCCGGATTTTAAGATAAAATCAAGTAGATTATTTCGAACATTGTCATCCACTACATCTGGTGTTTCTTGAGGTTCGTACCCTAATGGGTAAATTTTCTCCCCATCCTTTTCTAAATCCATAATTAGATTACAAAAAATTACTTATTAAAGAATTGGAAAAATTCTCAAATCACTCATTCTGCTTCAAACTTATCACAGCCAGAGGTGCAGGGTTTGTTCATTACACCCTCACATGTACCTAGTTCATTGTGCATTATTCGATGATGACCACAAATTTTACATTTTTCTCTAAAATGTAAAATCAATTCGGCAGTAGAAATATTGGAATTTTGAATTTTTGATTCAGTTTCACCAGCCATAATGAATCAGAGTAATCGTGTTAGTTTAAACATTTTGAACTATCAATCTATAACACAACCAAATACAATCATCAATAATGGATGTTATAAAAAATATCAATAAATTAAGTCATCGAAAATTTTACCTGTTATTTGGAACAGGATGTATTGTGGCATTTTATTTGCTTTTTACAAATTGCTATCAATTGTATGGAAACCATTGTTTTTACATCCCATAATTGAATAAACACTGAAAGAATGAACGATAGAGTTAGACATCATAATTATAGATTCAACTCCACAAAGATTCAATTGTTATTTTTGGCACAGAAACAAACACAGACAGGCTTAAAAATAAATTTCAAAGTCCTCCACCAGATACTTCACTTAGTTCAATATCATATCCACTTGGATCTTTAATGTAAACAGACAGGGATTTTTCAAACTCTATAGGACCTCCATAAAGAACCTCAACATTCAATTCTTTGCATTTATTCATAATTTGATCGAAATTTGCTATATGAAAACCAAAATGAGCTATTCCTCCACCAACAGATATTGAAGGATCTTCATACAAACAAAGTTTGATTGAGTTATTTCCAATAATTTTTGATGGTACATCTAACTTGTTTGGAAAATTATCATCTTTTCGAATCTCAAATCCAAAGAGATTTTTATAAAAATCTACACTTTGAGTTAAATTTTTGACGTTCATATTCACGTGATCCATTGACGTGGCTTTAAGGAAATCATTCATGTGATTTTATAAGTAATTCCTGTATTAGTTAGTTTTATTTTCTTTTGTACATTTTGATATGAATACTTTAGAGGCTTGAACCTTTTTTGAGGAGAATTTGATTTCGTTAAAGGAATTCACACTTTAGATGAACAAGACCAATTATTCATCAGTATTTTTCCATATTAATTCAAGGTTATACTGTACGGATATCTACATATCATTTTAGGAATAGAAATGGACGTATATTAGTCAATCATGGCATAGAAAACCATGGTTACGCAATTTTCTACAGGATAGACTTCAATGTCTTTTAAATCTGAATATTGTTCAACAGTCAATTCTGCACATTTGTTTGCCAAATCTCCAAAGTAATCCGCACTGGGTTGTGTTATTTGCATTGCAGTTATTACATTACCTAAAACTGCAAGTGTGAATTCTTTGTTAAATTTTAGATGTTCAGGTGTTCCCAAGATTGGCTCATGACCTGAAACGATAATTTCCCAATCCATTGCTAAGAGTTTGTCGTGCACTGCAAGATGTTCACCGACATCTCTGGTGATTCCCATAAATTGAAATGGAGCTGCATTTGGATGAAATAGATCAACAGCCATTACAACTTTGTGTATAGGAGAATAAATTACAATGTCACCTTTAGAATGAAATTGGCCCAAATAGGATAATTCCAATACTTGATCTCCTACTTTCAAAGTATATTCATCATCAAAAGTTACAGTTGGAACAGGTCTTTGAGGATCGTTTTTCTTTTTCAAATGTTCTGCAGTATCAATATGAGATATGAACACTGTTTCTTTTGGAAGCAAAGCAGAAGAGCCAACATGATCTTTGTGAATATGAGAGTAAATGAAGTGGGTTACTTTCTCTGAAGTTACTTCAGATATTGCTTGCTGAATTTTTGTACCCATGCCCATAGGGGCATCAACTAAAATTACTCCTTCACCCGTTGTTAGAAACATAACTTGATACATTCCATCAGTAAGCCAGTAGAGCCCATCTCCAATCTCGATTACTGAATATCCTTTGTCAGGATCAATTTCAGGTCCAGTTACAGTATAATCCATAGTAGAAGAAAACAATCCTTTTTGAGATTTAATCATCATGGATGAAGAGATACTTTGATTTTCAGAAATTGATGAGCACAATCTGTCACCACAGACTTTTTTTGAGTTGGTTTCAGTCAGAGAACTTCCTTTTGCCTTGATAGCATCGGCATTTGGGAGAATTTCAGATTGTAAAGCAGGAATGATTCCAAGGGACAAGATAAGCGGAATAAAGGCAAAAATCAGTAAATTCATGAAAAAGGTATACTAAAACTAAATTTAAAGGATCGTGATAATTCACGGAGATTTCCCATATTTCATCATTTTTAATTTGGTGTGAAATGAATTAGGGAATTGGAGAGTCGATAATTCCATTTGCTACAAGAATCATCAATAATACAGGAATTCCAGATCCTAAAAAAATTCCTGCTAAAACAAGACGGTCTCTTTTATCCATAGTATATCAAAAATTGATCTTATTGTTTCTATTATACCTTCATCTGGATAAAATCCATCATAATTTCAAAATATAAAATTATTATTCCAAGTACGCCGAGAGAGGGATTCGAACCCCCGCACGCTTGCGCGTAGCCGTTTTCGAGACGGCCGCCGTACTACTTGGCTATCTCGGCATTCATTCTCATAATAACTCCATAATAAAGCAAATCAAAAAGAGTTGTAAAGATCAAACAGTATCAAATAACGCATCTTTGAATTTTTTTTTTTTTTTTTGATTTGATTCTTTGTTTCATTTCAATCCTCATCACTTGCAATATTTGCAAAAATAAAGTGAAGCAATCAAATGTATCATTACGTAAAATAGAAATAATTACTTACTTTTCTAATTCAATAAATAGAAAATAATTTTAGAAAGTGTCATCAGAATCGAATTTTATTTTAAAAACTTTGTCTTTCAAATGTAAAAACAAATCAAATGACAATGCCCATCATTGAATCGTTTGTATATTAAAATCGATTTAAAAAACCACAACAAAATATCGATCAAAAGTAAAGGGATAAACACAAAATACCTCATAGATACGACAAATTCTATGGGACTAAACCTAAAGGATTTGGTAATAAGAGAGAAAACCACCCTGGAGGCATTTTCAAACAGAGTTATTGCAATAGATGCATACAATGCAATTTACCAATTCTTGGCAAGTATCAGAGGACCAGACGGATTACAATTAACAGATTCTGAAGGAAGGATCACCAGTCACCTAAGTGGATTACTGTATAGAAATGTAAATTTTTTATCACTAGGAATTCAACCAGTATACGTTTTTGATGGAAAGCCACCATCACTGAAGACTGCAGAAATTGAACGTAGAAAACAAGTCAAAAGAGATGCCACAGTCAAATATGAAAAAGCAGTCGCAGAAGGAAACATGGAAGATGCAAGGAAATTTGCACAGCAAACAACCAGCATGCGAGATGGGATGGTAAAAGAATCAAAAGAGTTTCTCACATTTTTTGGCATCCCATACATTGAAGCACCATCTGAAGGAGAAGCAACTGCAGCACACCTAACAAACACAGGACAAGCATATGCCTCTGCAAGTCAAGATTATGATTCTATATTATGCGGTGCAAAAAGACTAGTAAGGAATTTTACAAGCAGTGGAAGAAGAAAAATCCCTAACAGAAATACATACATCGATGTAGTACCAGAAATTATCGAAACTCAGAAAACACTAGACGAAATTGGGATGACCAGAGAAGAATTAATTGATGTCGGAATTTTAATTGGTACGGATTTTAATCCAAATGGATTTGAAAGAATAGGTCCAAAAACTGCAATGAAATTAATTAAACAGCATTCAAGATTGGAGGACATCCCACAAATACAAGAACAGCTAGCAGGAATTGATTTCCAACAAATACGAAAAATATTCTTAAATCCCGAAGTAGCAGTTGTTGATGAAATTGTATTTAATGAAGTAGATTACGAAGGAATCATGAAATATCTCAAAGAAAGGAGTTTTTCTGAAGACAGAATTCGATCTACTTTAAACAGGTTAAAAAAAGCATTAGAGAAAAAAAGCCAAAATCTCGATCAATGGTTCTAAGATTTCAATTTAATAACTAGTCAAGCCAATTTTAAAAAATGCCTCAAACAGAAGCTAGGAAAACTTTGAAAGATGCCCCAATTATGTGGAGGAGGATCAATTCCATAGGCATAATTTTAGACTGTAATTCAACATATACAGTGAATCTAGGATACGCAAAATCAGAAATTCTTGGAAAATCAATCTTTGAGCACGTACCAAAAGACTCCTGGGAGGACATGAATAATTCACTAAAAACATGGTTTGAGACAGGCAAAGTAACAGATAGAAAAATAATATTCAAAAAACAAAACGGTAAGACTTTTTCAGCACTATTACAGGCAACCAGTCTATATGATGAAAATAAAAATTTACTTGGAAGCAATACAGTAATTTTTGATTTGGCACAAATGTCAAATTACAAAATTAAAGAGTTTGAAGAATTCTTCAAAGAGTCAATTAAAAGATTGGAAAAAATTAAAGAGAAAGAATATGATCAGTGGGATGAGAATTCAAAATCAGAATATGACGGATTAAAAGAAATGTTTGAAATGCTATCTAAAATCAAATTAGACGATTTAAAAAAATAACTATTTGGAACTTTCTTTGATTGATTTTTGTAATTCATCAAAAACCTGTTGGACTTCAGTTACTGCAGCACCATCTTCTAATGTACTAACATCACCAATTGTTTCATTGTTACCAATTGCTTTTAGCAATCTTCTCATTATTTTTCCACTACGGGTTTTTGGTAATTTAGAAACAAAGTAGATTTGTTTGGGAGTTGCAATTGCACCAATATCAGTCCTAATCTTACTAGATAGTTCTTTTTCTAAAACATCAGATTCATTTGAAGTACCTTGTTTTAAAACAACAAATGCAATGATCACCTCACCTTTAACATCATCAGGAATACCACAAGCTGCGGATTCCACAACACTTGGATGGGATACCATACAACTCTCAAGCTCAGCAGTGCCAATTCTGTGACCTGCAACCTTTAGAACATCATCTGCACGACCTAACAACCAAATATAACCATCATCGTCTTTTAGAGCATAGTCACCCGGATAGTAACAATTTTCATATTTTGACCAGTAGACAGTCTCATATTTTTCATCATTACCCCACAATGTCAAAAGCATTCCAGGCCACGGATTTTTGATTACAAGGTATCCTTTGGTATTTGGAGGAAGATCATCACATCCATTTTCATCAACTACCGCTATATTCACACCTGGAATGGGCAGGGTTCCAGAACCGGGCTTGAGTGGAATTGTTTCTAATCCAGGAAGAGAGGAAATTAGCATGCCGCCGGTTTCTGTTTGCCACCAGGTATCAATAATAGGACATTTTTCTTTTCCTATAGTTTTGAAATACCATTTCCATACTTCAGGGTTTATTGGTTCCCCAACTGTACCAAGCAATCTTAACGATGAAAGATCAAAAGAATTTGGAACATCATCACCAAATTTCATAAACATTCTCAAAGCAGTCGGAGTCGTGTAAAAAATTGTGACTTTGTATTTTTGTAAAATTTCCCAAATTCTAGACTCATCAGGAAAATCAGGTGCTCCCTCATACATCACTTGTGTTGCACCATGAAGAAATGGAGCATACACAACATAACTGTGTCCAGTTACCCAGCCAATATCGGCAGTACAAAAAAATACATCCAAATCTTTAATGTCAAAAGCCCATTTGAATGTCGAATACAAATGTGTCAGATATCCTCCAGTTCCATGTAACACACCTTTTGGCTTTCCAGTAGTTCCAGAAGTATACAAAATGTATAGAGGATGATCACTAGGCAATTCTTCAGCAGGGCATGAATCAGAAACACCATTCATCAATTCAGTCCAGAGTTTATCTTTAGATGACATTGAAATATTGTTTTTAGTTCTCTTAAGTACTACCACATGTTTAACAAAATCCAATTCGCTTATTGCATCATCAATTACATCTTTTAGAGGAACAATTTTTCCTCGCCTATATCCGCCATCAGCAGTAATGATAACTTTGGAGTTAGAGTCAGTCACTCTATCTTTAATCGATGTTGCGCTAAACCCAGAAAAAATTACAGTATGAATTGCACCAATTCTAGCGCATGCCAACATAGCAATTGGTAGTTCTGGCACCATTGGAAGGTAAATTGTAACCCTATCTCCTTTTTTGACACCAAGCAATTTGAGAACATTTGCAAATTTCTTGACTTGGATAAACATCTCACCATATGTGATGTTTCTTGATTCATCATTTTCCCCCTCCCATAGAATTGCAGATTTATCAGATTTGGAGGATTGATGGACATCTAGCGCATTATATGAGGCGTTAATCGTGCCCCCAACGAACCATTTAGCAAATGGAGGGCTCCAATCAAGGGTTTTTCCCCATGGAGAGAACCACGACAAATTCTTTGCTTGTTCATCCCAAAAAGACACAAAGTCAGCATCTGCTTTTTTTCTTAGAGAACCATCGTTGTTCCCAAGTCCAATATGAAAGGTCTCAGACATCAAAAAGTGTATGAAATTAGATCTTTCTAAATGTTAAAAAAATGATTTAAAAAAAATTATTGTGCTTCCATTCTAGCAAGCCAATCGTTATCATTGTCGTCTTTTGATGTATCTGCTGTCACCTGTTGGGGTGGTTCTGGAAATGCAAATGTTACCTCAGATTCTGTTGGAGGAGCTGGTATAGGGGTACTAGATGCCTCAATTGGTTCTGAAGGTATTATTGTTGATTCGACTGGTACTTCTGGAAGTATAGTCTGAACTACTTGTTGTTCTTGTTCAGTTCTCTCAAGATATGAACGGGCGGATTCCTGGATGTCTGGTGTTGATGGAGATGTTATCTCTTGCACTTCCAATTCTAAGTCTGCAATTCTACTCTTTACATTTGCGATTTCGGCTGTTTCGTGAGTAACATGCTCAATTACCTCAGTTGTGCATGATTTCACGGTCTCAAATGTTGCATCAGAGATTTCATTGCTCTTGTATTGTACTTTTGCATCAAAGGATAACATTTTTGCGGACTTCATTTGAACATCTAACTCAGTCAGTCTTACTTCAAGAATGGCTTTGATTTCACTTTCTGTTTCATCTAAGGATGCAAGTTTTGACTTATATTTTTCATGAATGATTTCTGCATCTGCTTTCATGTCATCATTTTCTGAAACAATGTCAATCAGCGCCTTTAGACGACGTAGAGTTAATTGTTTTTCACGAA
>CAJQMY010000005.1 GCA_905479565.1 uncultured Candidatus Nitrosopumilus sp. | reverse complement strand
GAATCAGACAGAGAGATGAAAGAAAAACTCATGAGAGAGGCAAAACTTCCAATGCCCGAGCCAGTTACAGAACCAAGTCAAATTAAAAAACTAGTGATTGTAAAAAGGCAAGGAGCCGCAGGTGGGAAAGGTTACTTTATGGCAGCAAATGAAGAAGATTACAACAGTAAAAGAAATCAATTAATTTCAGAAGGAATAATTTCTAAAGATGAAACTCTGTACATTCAAGAATATTCAGCAGGAGTTTTAGCTTATTTGACATTTTTCTATTCTCCATTAAAAGAAGAGTTAGAATTCTTTGGAGTTGATCAAAGACATGAATCAGATATTGAAGGATTGGGAAGAATTCCGGCAGAACAGCAAATGAAATCAAATAAAGTTCCATCATTCAATGTTATCGGCAACAGTCCTCTTGTTTTACGAGAATCATTATTAGACGAAGTATACAAAATGGGAGAAAATTTTGTAAAAGCTGCAAAAAGAATAGTAGACCCAGGAATGAACGGTCCATTTTGCATCGAAGGGGTTTATGATGAGAATGCAAAATTTACTTCTTTTGAATTTTCAGCAAGAATAGTTGCAGGATCAAATATTTACATGGATGGTTCCCCCTACTATTCCCTACTATTCAATGAGACTATGAGTATGGGGAAAAGAATTGCAAGAGAAATAAAAACGGCCACAGAATCCAGCCAATTAGATAAAATTACAACCTAGAAATTTATTTTGCAGTGACTTCCATTCCATGTTGGGATTTTACAATGTACTTGTCTCTGATCTTAACACTAATCCATTCAATTCCTAAAACCACAATCAACACAACGAATAGATAAACAGCAGCTTTTCCATATTCAAAGAATTTGATATATTGAATGATAAAGAAACCAATACCTCCGGCACCGACAATACCAAGAATAGCACTCTGACGTACGTTATAGTCAAACATGTAAAGCATTTGTCCAAGAAGATGAGAGGCAGCCTCTGGAATTACAACATATCTAATCAATTGAAATTTTGAAACGCCAATAGAACTAACAGCATCCATAGGATCAGAATCAATGGTTTCTATTGATTCGAATTGTAATTTGGTTACAAATCCAATGGTATACAAAATAATTGCCAAGACGCCTGCAAAAGGTCCAAGTCCCACCACAATTACAAACAATATGGCCCACAATATGGAAGGGAATGTACGAACTATTGCTAGCAATGTTCTGATTGGAGCATAAACGAATTTACTATTCAGGTTACGTGCAGCAAGCATACTGAAGGGCATCCCGATAACAACACCAACCACAGTACCAATAAACGCCATCTGCAATGTTTCAAACATTGCCAAAAGAGCGCTTGGGACATATTTCGTATTGTCAATAATGTTTTCTAAAACTAGGATTTCTTCAAGAATAATTCCAAGATTAGAAAAACCATCTACAAAATCCAATGGGTTGGCATCGATGTTATAGGATGTAATAACTATGAGTCCAATGATAACTCCAATTAAGATGTTATTTTTTGGCGTCATCAGCATACATCCCCATTATTTCTTCAGTAGTCATATCGCCTGTTTGAAAATCAACTATAGTGTCACCTTCAACGCCAATTTCTAAAATTTTATGGCCTTCCTTAATTACCGCAACCCTGTTTGCATATTCCAATGCTAATTTCATATCATGATGAACCATAATGGCAGTCAAATTCATTTTTTTTTGAGCATCAGCAATTAAATTCATTATTTCCTTTGCCGTAACATGATCAAGTTCTGAAACGATTTCATCAGCTAGCAAGATGGTAGGTTTTTGCATTAGTGCTCGGGCAATAGCAACTCTGCGCTTCTCACCCCCACTCAACATGTAGGCTTGTCTATTTTCCTTACCGGTTAATCCAACAAGTGAAATTATTCTTCTAGCTTCAATTATCTCATGTTCAGGGAATTTTTTAAAAAAAGACTGCATTTTGTTTAATCGAGGTAAAGCACCAATCAAAATATTGTCAAGTACAGTGATATTTTTTACCAATCCCAAACTTTGAGGAATATATCCAATAGTATGCATCATTTTTTTAAATTTTTTATTGTTCATGTTAGGAGAAATATAATCAATCTTGATTGTCCCACTGCTTGGAATCATCATACCATTCATTAATTTCAACAAAGTCGATTTACCCGAACCGGATTGGCCAACGATTGCATAGTTGGTTCCCCTGGTAATTGAAAGGTTAATTTTCTCCAATGCAAAATTCCTTGAATCATAAGATGTGGAGACATCACTCATCTGAATGATTTTGTTTGTAGAAATTAATGAAAAAGAAGGGTTTTGGGTCATCTGAATTTGTTTCATTTCTAGAATCCCGGGTTTTATTTGCTCTTGTCATATTTGTCAAGAATCTTCTGATCAAGTCCGGTTAAAGCGTCAATAAAGTCCCCAAACTCACCAATGTGCATAGTGGTTGTTGTTGGAACTAGAGCTTCTGCACCATACAAATCTGTCAAAATATGATTATTTTCATCATAATTGAGTTGGATTAATGCATCAACTAGTGCTTTTTTAGTAGAGTCAGACATGTCTGAACTTACCATGACAACGTGTGATGGTACTGGTCCGATTGTCGTAACCGGACGTAATTTTACTTGATCTTCTAATTCAAGATATTTTTGCGGAGCAATATCTGAACCAAATGCGGCATCCACTTTGTTCTCAAGAAGTAGTGTCAATGCTGCTTTGTAGCCACCAGCAAAGGTATAACTTTCAAAGTTATTTGCCAACGCAGATTCCAAAGCAACAATGTCGTCACCTTCAATTGTAATGTGTCCATCAGTAACTAGAGTCCCCATCGGCCTAACAAAACCTGAGGAACCAGTAATGCTGGTAAATGCTACTTTTTGTCCAACTGTATCTTCCAAGGATTGAATTGAGTTATTATCAGCCAACGCCCAGACGGTTGCTTGATAATTTACTTTACCTGCAACGAGTTCGGCCAATACAGCTTCTGCACCGGTTCTCTGATGGGTAATCCAGGCAGGGCCAGTATCCATAAATGCAGCATCAATGTGACCAAATCTCATTCCTTCAATGATAGTCTCATAGTTTGTCGGAACAACAATTTCAACATCCACACCAAGTTCATTTTCTAGAAACATTTCCAGTGCTTGAGCTTTAGGAGTTAATTCATCAGCTTTTTCAACTGGGATAAATCCAATAGTGAGAGTATCTGCAGTCACAGTGTTTGATTCAGATGAAACATCGATGACTCCGTTTTCCAATAGAAATTTAACTCCATTAAGAAAAGTTTCATCATCTAAAGTACCATCAGCCCACCAACCAGCATTTGCTTTAATCCATTCAGGAACTAAGCTTTCTGCTTGCGCTGTCTGAATTAACGGTACAGACAAAACACCAACTACTGCAAATACAGCAATTAGTGTCAATGTAGTTTGTCGTTTCATGATTTACAAAAAATTAGGATAAGCTAAATTATTTAAATCAGGGTTTCATTCTAAAATATCGTTCCAAGTCTATAGAATAAGAATAATAAGACCCCCGTTTAAATATGTGAACCATATTTCGAGTATCGGCATGTCAAGAAAATTAACTTTACCACAATTAAAAAAATATGATATTACTCAAAAAGTAATAGAGGCTTTGGCAGATTCTGAATCAAGGGCGATATTATTTTCAATAATTAAAAAGGGCAATACAGCAGCTGAACTATCTGATAAATTAAAAATCCCTCTCAGTTCCGTATACAAGAAATTAAATGACCTCGAGGAATTGACACTAATTAAAGTAGAAAAATGGATGATTTCAGACAAAGGCAGAAAATACAAAATTTATCGAAGTAGAATAAGCAAGGCAGACATCTCCATTAAAAAACCAGAACCAGCTTTGACATTAATTCCAAATTAAGTGACATCATGCAAAAACCCACCATAATTCAACTATCTGAATTTGACATCACCCAGAAAATTATTGAATCCCTTAGCAATGTCTGTACAAGATCCGTGTTATTTTCAATCAAAAATGAGTCAAAGGATGCAACACAAATTGCTGACGAATTAAAAATTTCATTATCTACAGTTTACAAAATATTATCTACTTTAGATGATCTTGCTTTGGCTGAAATTGATAAATATGTGATATCTTCTGAAGGAAAAAAAATTAAACTGTATAGAAGCAGAATTGGAAAAGTAGAAATCATTTTGGAGAATTTGGAGCCAAGCCTAAATTTGTATTCAAATACCTCAAATCCAAAATAAAATTCATAAAAATATCGTATTAGAAAATAACAGCAATATCACATAATTCCACACATGGAATGTTTGCTCATAATCACATAAAAAATTTGTAGGTAACATGAGATAGTAAAATGAATATCAGTAGTAAATACAACACCCCTCACTCAAAATAAGTTACAAGAGCGCAAGACGGGAGGATGATCAGCCCAAACATCTAACATGTATAAATAATTGTGAGAAAAGACATTTTGAAATTCCAGAACATGTTTTGTTTATTGAATCTCTAAAATGACATTATTTTCATTCCATAGAGCCAGGACGATATTAATCGTTAGCAAACTGTATCAGAGCCAAATCGATTCCAAAACAATCCAAAAATTATTCCTATTGAAATCCAAAATGACGAAACGCCTAGCATAGACATCAACCGAAATTCATTTACTAGATTCATCGGAGCAGTAATCTCATCAGGATTTTCAGGCATTATAAAAAATGCCACACTAATAAAAATTCCATAACTTATGAAAGAAATGATTTTTTTATTATTTTTGAATTTTTTCGATAAAAAGTAAAAACCAAGTGCACCTATTCCAGATATTGCAATAAAAGAAAGATAAAGGATTGTTCTAAGAACTATAGTTTCACTGTCGCCCACAGTTGGAGGATTGGCAGGATATTTGAAAAAAGGAATAATGTACAGAGTAAACCACATAATGCCTGCCAACAAAAGAGATTTTTTTACAATGTGGTTTACAGGAAGTGAATTTTTAGACAATGCGAACACAATTCCAAAAAGAGCACCCATAGAAATTCCTAAAATTATGCCTGCTAAAATTTGGCCACTTTTTTGCCATATTCGATATCCATCATATTCAACCCAAAATTCAGGAGTATCCTCGGCTTCCCCTGATTCAAATAAATTGCGATTTTCAATTCCAATTGCTTGATCAAGATAAGGTTCGACAATTGCAAAATTGACAGTCCCATGAATCAATCCCGCAGTTGCACCTGAAATCAGAATAATGAAAATGAAAATAAGAGTTTTCATGACAATCATCTAATGACAAGGAAAGCCTGCTGCATGTCTCATATCATGAGTAAGTTCATGAATGACTAGAGGATCAATACTGCCTGCAGAACCATCTTCAGCAAATACAAAATTTACAATGTGGCCATTATCAAAACCGACAACAAATA
>CAJQMY010000004.1 GCA_905479565.1 uncultured Candidatus Nitrosopumilus sp. | reverse complement strand
TAAGACCATCGCATGTTTCGCCCATTTTTGCTAAAACATTGGCAAGTCTTCTTTCTTTTGGTGAGGAAACCCTTACTCTTTGTTGCCACTTTCTGAGATTGTGCATTTGACTTGCAACTTCACGGTTTATTGTTTTACCGCTAAAGTCCTTTGCACTGATTGAAATCTCGGTGGTTATTCCCAAGTCATGTTGAGAATATGTTGTTTGTCCTGTTGCCCTTGCAAGCTTCATCTTGTCTTCAAAATTTGAGCTTATTGTTTCTGGACCATAATTTGCAATCTGATCATCGACGACAACGCCGCAACCAGAACAAATTATTTCACCATTCTGCATGTCATCTACTAACGTAGATTTACATTCAGGACAGTTTTGTTTTTCTAGTATGTTCATTATTTTTTTCTCCTAAATTTTTTTGGTTTGTTAGCAGGGGATTCTTCATTGACGTAAATTTTTTTGCCAATGTATTTTTTAATATTGTTTGTTAATGGTGTCGCTGATGTAAACGGCCTACTTATTGGACCTATTAGTTCATTTACTTTTGCAACTCTAGTTCCCGTTTTGTCACAGAGTATCTGTCCTTCAACTAATTCTGTTGATAGTTGGACGATTATCCTGCCACTTCCGGCTAGATGCATTATTTCGCCTACCTCCTGCAATTAAAAATACTAATCATTGTATTCTTATCATATCCTCCTGTCAACATTACTTTAGCTAAGAGCTAGAATTCATTTTATTTTGATTGCTTTGATCTTTTTGCTACTAATTTTTCAGAAATTTTGTTAAGAATTTTTGTCTTGGAGGATCCTTTTGGTACAATGACATACCCTGATCTTACAAACGGCCTTTTGGGAAATCTCACTTTGTCATCTGACTCTGTAATCTCAAATCCTCCAGCTATCGTTGCATCCATTAATTCTTTTAATGAAGGATCAAAAACACATTTTTCTAATCCTATTCTTCTACCTTTAGATTTTTTTAAATTCTTGTTGAAATAGTCCAACCAGATTACGACATGTTCGTAATCTTTCATTTTATTCGTTTAATAAAATTGCGTTAACGATTCCTCTTTGTCCTGGTTTTGAAACAACTTTACATTTGCCTTCTGCTGTTTCAAGAATTGCACCTTTTGTAATGATGCCGCGTCTTTTGTAATCGTTGTTTGTAGTGTTATCTGACACTTTGATGATTTTTGTTTTCTTTACTTTTGCTTCGCCAGTTGCTAAATTAACAAAGTCTATTGATTTCAAAGCTGTTTTTTGATTATTACCTCGAATTCTTCTAGTAACTGTAACTTGAGCTCCGTTGATTGGTTCATTTGGATATCTATCAGTTTCGTATTTTCTTCTGATTCTAAGTGGAACTCTTCTTCCACCCGTAATTTTACTGGTTGCTAAATTCTCTACGGATTTTTTCACGAATGTTGTCTAAATTACTCTAATTTATACAAAACGCAAAAAATTAGCCTTGAGTTAAAAAATCTTAGTTTACTTCTGATGCAACAGATGGAGTTGTTTGTCTGCTGGCCGTTTTTCTTATTTTGGAGAATAATCTTTGTTTTAGATCTTCTACGTCTCCTTGAATTCCAAAATATTTTTGAAATTTGGCCGTTGTTGTAAAAATTTTCATTCGTCCTACATTTTGGCTAGTAATGTAATCTAATTGTCGTAATTCTTTAAGATGTGAATATACTCCAGATCCTCTTGTTTCAACAAGTTGTTTTGATGCAATGGGTTGCATGTATGCAATGTATGATAATGTTTTGAGTGTTGCATTTGGTAAAACTGGTTTTGATGCATATCTTTTGATGGTGGAACTATATTCTGGTTTTAATTGCATGACATAAGATCCGTCTGGAAGTATGATTATTTCTAATGCTTTGAAAGCTGATTTTGTCTTTTTCATGATGCTATCTAGCAAGGTCAATGTTTTTGTTCTAGATTCTGTGCCTGAAGCACGTATGATATCTTCAATTCTAAGTGGTCTGCCTGCAGAATACAGTGCTGCTTCTATTCTTGCAGTTGCCTCATCTAAATTATCAACTTTCACCATTTTTTTACACCTATGATCAATTTACCAATCCATCTTTTATGATGATAATTTTAATGTCATCTTCTACTTGTTCAAGATCTACTTTTTGATCTCTTGCCAAAAATAATGCTGCAAAAAAACATCTGATTGAATCTACTTGATCAAGGTCTACAATAACGTCTTGCAATAATCCAAATCCAACTGCACTTATCTTTTTCATAATGAGGTCTTCGTATTTTCCAATTATACTTTCAAGAGATATGAAGAATTCTTGAAAGTCTGGTGCTTCGATTGGTTCTATTTCCAATTGCTTGTTTCGTCTGGATTGTGGATTTGCAATTGTACCTATGAGATTTTGCAATAATCCGAGCAAATCATCTAATGAAACTGGATGTGTGGATTCATGTCTATATGGGATGTCTATTAATTCAATATCCACATCTGTTCTTTGACGCATTGGTTTTTTCTCCATTGCTGCTTTTTGTAATGCGAAAATACTTTCTACTTTCATTCTGTAAATTAATGATGATGATAATGCCGCCATCCCTGCTACTTTGAGATCTTTTTTACCTGTTTTATCAAGAATTTTTATTAATAAATCCAAAATTTGGATTAGATCAATTTCCCAAACATCTTTTTTAACAACTGATGATGGACTAAATAGAATATTTACTGGTTCCTGAGAAATACCATTGGGGGTTTGTGATTCGCTCACATAGTCTTTCTTTGATTATTCAATAATATCTAATGGCTCTATTTTTTTCTTACATCCAGTCAACTCTTATATTGTTAAGAAGAAAATCTCTACTATGAAATCTGCCCAAATTCCAGGTCCAAATGAACCTCTTACTATATCTGAATCTGAAAACCCAAGACCTCAGGGAACACAGGTTCTACTAAAGGTAAAGTCCGAAGGTGTCTGTCATAGTGATTTACACTTGTGGGAGGGTGGGTATGATCTTGGAGATGGTCAATTTTTGAAAGTCACTGATAGGGGTGTGAAATATCCCGTCACTCCTGGACATGAAATTGTTGGAACTATTGAAAAAATTGGAGAAAATGTTTCTAATGTTTCAGTAGGTGATGATGTTCTAGTCTTTCCTTGGATGGGTTGTGGAGAATGTCCTGCGTGTAAAGTAGGAAATGAAAATTTATGTGATACGCCAAAATCTATGGGCCTTTTTCAAAATGGCGGTTATGCTGACTATACTTTAATTCCTGATTCTAAATATTTGGCAAAACTTGACGGCGTAGATCCTGATGCTGCTACTTCACTTGCTTGTTCTGGATTAACGGCATATACTGCAGTTAAAAAAGCAAATCAAAACTCTCCTGAGTTTGTTGTAATTATAGGTGCTGGTGGATTGGGATTGATGGGAGTTCAAATTGCTCGTGAAATTACAGATGCTAAAATTATCTGTGTTGACTTGGATGATAAAAAATTAGAAACTGCTAAAGAAATGGGTGCTCATTTTACTGTAAATTCTAAAGATTCTGATACTGTCAAAAAAATTCTTTCAATATGTAATGACAAAGGTGCTGACAGTGTTATTGATTTTGTTAATGCTCCCCCAACGGTGAAAACTGGTTTGGCTGTTTTAAGAAAACGTGGAAATCTTATTCTGGTTGGATTGTTTGGAGGTTCTCTTGAAATATCTCTTGTGTCAATTCCATTAAAATCCATTACTATTCAAGGTGCATATACTGGAAATTATAATGATATGGTGGAACTTCTTGATCTTGCAAGAAAAGGTGTAATTAATCCAGTTATCTCTAAAAGATATTCTCTTGAAGATGCTAATGCTGCTCTTGAAGATCTTAAGGCTCGAAAAATCATTGGTCGTGCAGTGATAAACCCATAGTTCAATACGAAGCTACAAAATCTTATAACAGAAAAAATTGATTATTGTTATTTGTTACTAAATCAAGTTGTATTAACTCATCCTAGTATTAATTAATTCATGACGTCTTTGTTAGAATTGCTTTGCATCATTTTATGATACAGCCTTTTTTTAGATGCTCTATTTACTTTTTAATTACTATATTTGAAACGTCGTGATCTATTCTTAATCAGGATGTAATTTCTTCTGATGGAATTCTTATACTGTTATTTAGAATTTTTATGATTTTTTGATCAACTTTGTTTAAATTTGCCCCATCATCTTTACATAAAGAGATGATGCTTTTTGAATTTTTGACTAAATTTGTACTGATTCCTATGTTTGGTGTCTTCACTCTTCTAAAATCCAACCTGATTTCAATATTTTTTGATCATCTATCTCGCCAACATTTGTTGCGTATCTCCAAATGATTTGTTTATCTGGAATCATTTTTTCTTTAATTTTCAAAAGCGCTTCAGTTTCAGTATTTAGATTTCCATTAGCATTTTTATGTTCTTTACAGAATTTGCATTTTTGATCAAGTGTGATTGGGTTTGATTCAATTAGAGGATATGCTGTACATGCAAGAGGCCTTTCATTGTATATCTTGCATGGAAATCCACCATGCGGTGATTTATCACCACTATCTGTATCTAAAAATGGGCATGTATTCCCATTTTTTTCAGTTCCCATTAGTTGGTATGCTAAAATTTTTGTCGGGAATATATTTTTGTTTTCAGAAATCCCTATTCTTGGTAAAATCTTAATTTCTAAATTATTTTTAATTGCAATATTTTCAATTCTTTCTTTTTCTTCTGGAAGAATTAATACTCCTATTTTGCCAAATTTTTTACTTGGATAATATTCCCTTTCAATACAACATTGAGCGCATTCATCAACACATCTGAATTTCATATGTTTTTTTATCATGCTTGATAAAAATCTCTTATGTTTAATTTTTTTCTTCTGATAACCCTACCAGTTATATGCTGACTATGGAAATAAACGACATGGGTAAGCGTCAAGTAAAAAATGAGAGTGCACTAAAAGAAATCAGATTGCCTGAAGAGGGTGAACTTTTCGGTCGTGTTTTAAAAATGATGGGAGGCGAAAATGTGATGATAAAATGTGATGACAATGTTACTAGACGTGGAAGAATTAGAGGTAAATTAAAGAGAAGAGTTTGGATTAGAGATAATGATATTGTAATTATTGCTCCTTGGGATTTTAAAGAAAATGAGCGTGGAGATATTGTTTGGAGATTTACGCTTCCTCAAGTTGAATGGCTTAAAGATCAAAACCACATTCCAAAAGATTTCTGATCTTTACCTTGTTGTTAATTTCATTTTGATGCTTTAGTTAATATAGTGAATAAATTGTTCAGAAGTAATGTCAGAACAAGGCACCGTAAAATGGTTTAACCGAACAAAAGGCTTTGGTTTTATTGAAAGAGAGGGTGGAGACGATCTGTTTGTTCATAAATCAGATGTTGACGGATTCATCAACGAAGGCGATAAAGTTGAGTTTGTAGTAGGTGAAGGCCAAAAAGGCCCAGCAGCACAACAAGTCAAAAAATCAGCATAGGCAATAAATTTTTTAATTTAAGATTTCATCTTGTTTTCTTAAACTAGTCTATCTTTTTATTATTTTTAAAAATTTGTGGTCCCGCGGGACGGAATTGAACCATCGACAACCCGGTTTCTGTATGCCTGATGGGCTGTTATTCGTTTAGCCATCTAAAGCCAACAACTACAGCCAGGAGCTCTACCAGGCTGAGCTACCACGGGACAAAAAAAATGAAGATTTCTACTATTAAAAAACTATCGTAGATGAAATTCAAATTTGATCGTCATGATTTGTATATGCATAAATACTCTAAAATTATTTTCAAATCGTTATGTCTAAACTGAAACTCTCTTATTCTGGATATGTATGTGCACCATATCTGCACAATCATGATTCTGTTGAGCTAAAAGAGACTTGGACAAAATCAAAAAATATTGAAAAAATCTACTTTGTTACAGGAACATTTTCTAGTGAAAGTAAGCCCTATTTTTCTTATTCTACAAACCATTACATTTTAGCTAAATTTAAAGATGGTGAACAAATTTTAAAAGATCTTACAGTTCATAATCAAAAAAAAACATCTTTTGTCTTTAACATCAAAGATGATCTTTTTCAAAGAGAAGTTAAAGGTGATACGCATTTTATCTCTGTTTATTATTTAGAATATGGTGATGAAGGAGATGATTTACAAGACATTGCAAATCTTTTACTAAAAAGGGATAAAATTGAGATGGCGGGACTAGGAAATATGAACACATTTTGCTTAAACTCTTCAAAATTCACATTTCCTTATTCTGAACATATTGTTGTAATTGAAGTTGCAAGCGAAAAAAGTCATCAGAGTGTGAATAAATACTGTGATCAAACTAGAAGAGATGTTAATCGAAAGGGAATGGCGATGACTAATTTGATGAGCCTTTCAATTCTTGATAAGTTAAAGTAGAAAAGTTAAATATTCGACCAAAAACTATTTTTCATGAGTAAACCATCTGATCTTGGTTCTTTAAAAATTGGTTCATACATTCTATTGCCTCACTCAGATCAGCCCAGTGGTGAACCTTGTAGAATTGTAGAGTATGATACTTCAAAACCAGGTAAACACGGTGCAGCAAAAGCAAGAATTGTAGGTGAAGGAATTTTTGATGGTCAAAAAAGACCTCATGTTGGGCCTGTCAGTATGCAAATTCATATTCCAATGATTAACAAAAAAATTGGTCAAATTATCTCAATTAATGGTGATACCATTCAAGTTATGGATTCTGAAAGTTTTGAGACTATTGACATATCTTTGATTGACGATGAAGTTAAAGGTAAGTTGGAAAATGGTCAAAATGTAGAATACTGGGTTGTAATGGATAGAACTAAAATAATGCGCATTAAGAACTAGTGCGGATGCTAATGATTATCGGAAAAGCCGTCTGATTTTGTGATGACGATTATGAGTATTGAAGCGTCCTTTTTCAATAAACTTAAAAAATTTGTTGAATTGAATTGTTTTTAGATAATGAAATTAGCATCTCTTTTTTCAGGAGGAAAAGATAGCACATATGCAATTTATGTTGCTAAAAAACAAGGGCATGACATAAAATGTCTGCTGAGTATATTTCCAAAATCTGATGAAAGTCATTTGTTACATCATCCAAACATGAAATGGACAAAATTACAATCAGAATCTATGAATATTCCCCAACTGACTATTGCTTCAGTTTCAGATGAAACTGACAATGAATTAACTCTTATTGAAAATTTATTACAAAATGCAAAAGAACAATTCCAAATTGAAGGGTTGGTCTACGGTGGAATACAAAGTAGATTTCAGAAAGACAAGTTTGAAAATATTTGTTTAAAATTGAATTTGAAAGTTATTGCACCTTTATGGAATACAGATCCCGAACATTACATGAATGAACTACTTGATTCTGAATTTAATTTTATTGTGACTACTGTATCATCTGATGGAATGGATGATTCATGGTTGGGGAAAACTATTTTAAAATCTGACATGGTATTGTTGGAAAATTTGTCTAAAAAATTTGGTTTTAATTTAAATTTTGAAGGGGGTGAGGCTGAAACATTTGTAATCCAATGCCCCCTCTTTACAAATTCGATCGAAATAAAACAGTCTAAAAAACAATGGGATGGTTATAGAGGAAGGTTTGAAATAGTGGATGCAGGGTTGAATTTCAATGCTTGATGGTCTTAAGACTAGTTTAGGTGATGCAATTAAAAAAATTGTAAAATCTTCAGGTATAGATGAGGAACTGATAAAAGAATTATCTAAGGATGTTCAAAGAGCCTTACTGCAATCTGATGTTAATGTACGACTTGTCTTAAAAATTACCCAGCATCTTGAAGAGCGTGCTCTAAATGAGATCCCTCCACCGGGGCTTTCTAGAAAGGATCACATTGTAAAGATCCTATATGATGAACTTTCAAAATTGCTAGGTGGTGAATCTGAATTTGATTTTAAATCTGGAAAACAAAACAAGATTATTCTACTTGGAATTCAAGGTAGTGGAAAAACTACGGTGACCTCAAAACTTGCTAAATTTCTAACACATCAAGGATATGCAGTTGGAGTTGTAGGTGCTGACACCTATAGGCCAGGAGCGTTAGTTCAATTGAAAACCATGTGTGAAAAATCAAATGTCGAAGTATATGGTGAAGAAAACAACAAAGACTCTCCAAATATTGTTAAAAACGGACTAAAATATTTTGCAGGAAAAACATTAGATGTAATTCTAATTGATACAGCTGGTCGTCATAAGGAAGACCAAGATCTATTGGAAGAAATGGACCGAATTAACAAAGTAGCGGATCCTGATTTGGCTTTACTGGTAATTGATGGCACAATTGGACAGCAATGTTTCAATCAAGCTGAAGCATTCCATAAGACGATTCCAGTTGGTGGTGTCATAATTACCAAATTGGATAGCTCTGCAAAAGGTGGTGGTGCGCTTGCGGCATCCGCAGCTACTGGTGCACAAATAATGTACATAGGAACCGGTGAACGAATTGATGATTTAGAAAAATTTTCTCCTACTCGATTTGTTGGAAGATTACTTGGGATGGGTGATATTCAAGCTGTGTTAGATTTAGCTAAACGTTTGGAAAATGAGGGCGATGATGTAAGAATGAAAAGAATCTCTAGTGGAAAAATGAACATGGAGGATTTTCTTTCTCAGTTAGAAGACGTCAGTAAAATGGGTTCATTACAAGGGATTCTTGATAGTATGCCGGGACTTTCTGGAATGGCAAAAGGAGATCAAGTAGATCAAATGGAAGGTCGAGTTACAAAATGGCGATTTATAATTCAAAGCATGACTAAAGCAGAAAAAGCAGATCCTGAAGGATTACTTAATTCATCTAGAATTAAAAGAATTGCTCGTGGTTCAGGATGGCCTGAAGGTGAAGTTAAAGAATTAATTAAAAATTATAAAAATTCTAAGAACATGATGAAAGCATCAAAAGGCAGGCAGATGCAAGGCACTCTTAGAAAAATGGGATTGGGATAATAATACAAATTTTAATCTAGCATGTCTAATTACCAGCAAATCATTCCTCTAGCAAATAAAATTACTAAAAAATACAATTTATGTAACTATTGTTTAGGCAGATTGTTTTCAAAACAATTGCATCTTTCGTCAAATAAACTTCTTGGTAAAAAATTAAATCGAAATTCTACAGAAAAATGCTATGTGTGTAAAAATTTGTTTGAACATCTCGATCATTTTTTAAAATTGATGCTTGACAAATCTGCTGATTATTATTTTAAAACATTCAGTATTGGTTCTTTGATAAAACCTTCTGTTGTTGATAGGGATGATTTCATTAGATCTCAATACAAACTAAAAGGAATTGATAGTATCAAGACTGACATCACAAAAGAAATGGGAAAATTATATTCTAAAAAAACAAAAAAAACAATTAATCATCTTGATCCAGATGTGACTTTTATTTTAAATTTTAAAGATGAATTATGTGAGTTGCGTTCTAAGTCCATTACTCTTTCTGGAAGATATATCAAGTCTATAAGGGGTTTTTCTCAAAAACAAAAACCCTGCGATAATTGTTCTGGAAAAGGATGTAGGGTTTGCAATTTTCATGGTATCACAGAATATGATAGTGTGGAAGGAGTAATCTCCAAATTAGTTTTCCAAAAATTTGGAGGGACAACTGCAAAATTTACATGGATTGGAGGTGAGGATAAATCTAGTTTGGTTTTAGGGCATGGAAGGCCATTTTTTGTAAAAATACAAAACCCTCGTAAAAGAAACGTAAAATTATCTAATGTATCTATTGATTCTATCACAATCAATAATTTAAAGTCCGTTTTTGAATCTCCTAAAAAACCTCTTAAATTCAATTCTGTTATTAGTATAAAAATTTCTACTGCATCTCAAATTGATTCTAAAAGTCTTAAAAAATTAAAAAACCTTACAATTAGTCCTGTGTTAGTCTATGAAAAGTCTGGGAAACGTTCAGAGAAGAAAATTTTTGATGTGAAATCTAAAAAAATTTCAAAGAATCTCTTTACTCTAATAATAAAGGCTGAAGGCGGATTTCCAGTCAAACGATTTGTTATTGGTGATAATATTATTCCTGAAATTTCAACTATTCTTGATACTTCGTGTGAATGCCGAGAATTTGATTTTCTTGAAATTCAAATGCAAGCAAAAAATACGAAACAATACAATTAGTTCTTGATCTGGTGTTTTTATTCTGGATTTATGAAAAGATAATGTAGATAACTACATTGAATTGGTTGATTGAAAAATAATATATCATTATCAATAATGGAAATATTGGTTTTAGGTCTTACTTTTTCACCCGTTGCTTTTGGTGTAAGTAGTATGATTGATTCTTTAAAAAAACAAATGGCGATGGGAACCGATGCCAAAGATGTGATATGCAACATTGGATTAGCCTTGTTGATAAAACAATCTGATTAATGGAAATTTGACGTTTTATCCATCAATGATAACAATTAACTAGCACGAAATATAGTAAATTATTATGCCAATGAGAAAAAAAAATAAACACATGAGACATGCTGATCAAAGGGCTGACACACGTAAAAAAAAGAAAGCCGGTAAACCGCGTTCTTGATCTAATCAATCTATTTACATTCAAAACTGCCGAGGGGTAATGTTGGATCCGCTGATACGTTTCAAAAATGCATATTCTAAGGGAATTATTCCTTATGATGTTTTTAATTTAACAATGAAACGATTTCCACTTGTAATTGAAGGAATTAACCGAATTGAAAAAGCATCTGGAATTCGATATCCTATCGCATACGTTGAACCCTCTCTCGTAATTTCATCTCCAAATCAAAATTCATATGAATTCGGAATCTTATTTGCAAGAACAATCCCCGTAGTGTTTGATGAAAAATTTCAAGTCGTTATTCAAATTTCTGCGCCATTAATTGCATATGGTCTAAAGGGAACAATTCATGCAATTTTGGCTCATGAGTTTTTACATTTTTTAGATTTGATGAGGAAAATTTCTAAAATGGAATTGTTATCTGATGAAGTTTCTGGAAATTTATTTGAAAATGTTTACAGTGATGAAACTAGGTTGTTTGAACCACGTGTTGTCTTTAAAGACCGTACTTTGTTAAATCATATCACAAGAAAATTCCCTGCAGGATTTCGTGATTTTAAACTTGAAGATAAAGTGATGAAATTCTGGGTTGAACAAAATCTTCCAAAAATTAATATTTCTTTAGATACTAACATCATCAAACTATCTGCTGAATCTCTTTCAAAAATAAAATTTGATCCTACATTTATTTCAAAAATAAAATTATTAGAAGAGAAAAGTTCTAAAATTCATAAAAAACGCCTTTACTAAAATATTTTACAAGCAATTTTGAAATAATTTCTTATTGATTAAATTCTGTCAGGCCACATTTACCACAAGTGTTTCTATCTTTATGTTGAGCCATAAAAGTTCCTTTACCGCATCTAGAACATACTTTTCTAGTTTTTGATGCTTTGTCGCCTTCGACTTTATAATAAGATGCAATGCTGGGGCTGGACCCTTTCTTGCCTTTTTTTTCTACAGGCATTATTCAGATTTCTCCTCTTCTTTAGTTTCTTCAGCAGGTGCATCTGCTTTAACTTCAGTGGGTGTTTCTTCTTTAGCTTCCTTTGCAGATGCGTTAGCTTCTGCAAGTTTTGCTTTGGATTTTTCTAGTCTTGAAAATATTGTTGGATTGATGTGTTTTTTAGCTAATCCTTCATCATCATAAACATAGAATGTTCCTGTTATGTGAGATTTACCAACTTGAGTCCTTAATCGCATTGGGATGACAACTTTATCCTCTAGTTTGAACTCTTTTGTAATCATATCCGTAGCTTCTAGAGTTTTGAGTTTACCTGCCAAGCCTGCAAAATTACAAGTTAATTCTCTTCTAGATAAGAATGAGTTGTTGACATCTGTAATTGTCTCAATTATGGACATGTATCAAAAATCTCTAGATATTTCATATAAACCTTGATTGAAATTCCAGAAGAAATTTAAGAAATTCCCTCAAAACTATATTGTGGAACGCTATTTGTTACATTTTAAAAATGAGAAATATTTGCCACAGAATTGCAGGGAACTTGCCTATATGGCTCGAGATCTTGCATCTGAAATGGATGTTTCAGTTAGACTTGCTAGGGTTGCCTCTAAATTTATTGAATTTGACGTTGCTTCAGAAAAAACAGATCTAGATCCTCTTATAGAACGATTGGCTCCCATTGGAGAAATTGATAATGTAAGACATGTTGTTGAAGAACATATCGGTAAAGACAAAGGAATCCAAGATGGTATATTTTACTATAACAATGAACGATTTTGGGAATGTCATGAAGCATTTGAAGGAGTTTGGAATCAATGTTATGGAAGAGAAAAAGAACTTGTTCAAGGCATTATTTTAGTTGCGGTTGCTTTTGCACATGAACAAGAAAATGAAGAAAACATAGGTATTGGAATGTTAAAACGAGCTTTGGAAAAATTAGGAACTTCCCCCTCTATGTATTATTCAATAGATGTTGATAGAATTAGAAAAAAAGCTGTCGAAATGCAACAAGCGCAGAAACTTACTAGGTTTGAGATTTAATTAATTCTAAAGCTTTTGAAACAACTTCTGCACCTTGGAGTAATCCTATGTTTCCTTTTTTAGCTTGATTCTCTGTCATTCTTGTTGTTCCATCATTTTTGATAAAATCTCCAGAAACTAAAACTGGAACTGGATCATCACTATGCCCTTTGTTAATACATGGAGTTGAATGATCAGCAGAGATTATTATTGCAACTTTACTAGAATCAATATTGTCTACAAGTGTTTTAAAGAATCTTTGATCAATCTCTTCAATGTTTTTCATTTTTCCAATTGCATCTCCATCGTGACCAAATTCATCTGGTCCTTTAAGGTGTACATAAATTGAATTTTGAGTTTCCATTGCTTTTGCAGCGACTCTTGCTTTTTCCTCATAATCTGTCAATCCTCCAGCTTCAAATGCTTTCATTTTTAGAACTTTTGAAATTCCAAGTTCTACTGGCATGTCTACTATGCATGAAAAATTCATTGCATATTTTTCATTAATTGGAATAACGTTGGGATATTTGTTTCCTGCATCTCTTAATAAAATACAACTGAGTTGTTTTTTATCTTCATCTTGTCTTTTTTTGTTAATTTGACTGTTCTTCATAATTTCAATTGATTTTTCTGAAAACTCATTTACTAAATTTGCAGTAATTTTTGAATCTTCAGTATCTTCTAGAGGTAAACATTTTTCAATTTTAAGAAAGTCTCCTACAGTTTTTGCAACTCCCATGCCTCCGATATTACTATAAGCTGGATCTGTATTAGTAATTCTTGAAGATAATTTTTGAGATTCTTTTCTAATTCTCACTGTCACTCTATGTCCTATTGTTGGGGCCACTACTACTGAAATATCTGGAGATGATAGTTTGATTTTTTCTTCAATCTCTTTTGCAACTCCATCTGCATCTTCTTTTTCAATATGTCTCCCTGCTCTTCTATCGATAATTGTCTCTTCATTGTTTAACGTGGAATAATTTCCTCTAAGAGCTAAGTCCCCCTCTTTGAAATCTATTCCTACACCTATTGCCTCAATTACCCCCCTACCTGCATAATCTTCATGTTTGAATTTGTATCCTAGCATATTGAATACTGCAATATCTGATTCTGGAGCAATTCCTTTTCCAACTGAAATAACTTCTCCAATGGTGCCATTGCTGGCAATTTTATCTAATGTTGGGGTATTTGCAGCCTCCAATGGCGTTTTTTCATCTAAATCTGGATGTGGAAGATCCCCTACTCCGTCTAAAAGAACGTAAATCATGCGAACATCAGAATTATCCAAAATAGTCCCTGTTCATTTGGAGTAAGATACTCTATTTTAAATCTTGCAACAAATTTTACGATTAAAATAAAACAACTAATCATGAAATTTTTAACTAAACTTTTCCACAAGTTTTTTGATGAAACTACAATTTCCTTAACTTTTTAAAACAAAATTGAAAAATTATTTTTGAAATTAATTTGTGTAGACCTTAGTAAACGTTTTAACATACATTTTTCTTTAGTTAACCATTATGGGGGATATGCGTAAAGATTATATTTTTGAGCGTTTTATGATTGTCTCAAAAAAAGATGATAAAGTTATTGATCTTAAAAAATCCCCATTTGCTCCTGGTAATGAAGCCATGACAAATCCTTCCGTCTTATCTCTTGTTGCAAAAGATGGAATGTTACAACGTCTTCAAGATAACGATGATGATTATGTTAAAAACTGGGCCATACGAGTTTTTGAAAGTAAAAATCCTATTGTCTCAATCGAGACAGAAAATTCTTACAGTGACAAGCCATTTTACAGTGAACCTGCATACGGGTATCATTACATTGTAGTCGCATCTCCAAATGAAAAGGATTCATTTGCAACAATAGATCCTGAACAATGGTCAAATGTACTAGTTGTCGTTCAAGATAGATTACGTTGGCTCTACACACAGAAAGGTGTGACGTATGTTTCAATTTATGGTGATCATGGTGATTTAGCAGGCAATACAAATCCTCATCCTCATCTTAATCTTTTGACGTTTTCAACTATTCCTCCTGTAATTGAGGCAGAAGCTGAAGCATCTCATAAAATTTTGAATGAAAAAGGTGTTTGTCCAATGTGTCAAACAATAAATGAGGAAATCGGTGGTCCTAGACAGATTCTTCAAACTGAAGGATTTATTGCATATTGCACATGGGCTCCATCACATCCTTACGAATTTTTAATTTCTCCAAAAAAGCATACCACTAGTTTCTCTAAAATAACTCAAAAAGAAATCAATGATTTATCATTAATTTTAAGATCCACCCTTGGAGGACTGGCAAAAACTGTAAAGAATGTGGCATATAATTTAGTTTTTCATCTTTCCCCTGAAAAGAAAAATAGCCGACAAATTCATTGGCATGTTGAAGTCTACCCAATTACAAAATCTTGGTCTGGATTAGAACGTGGATATGGAATTTTCTTAAATGACATATCTCCTGAACAAGCGGCAGAAAAACTTGGAGCATCTTGTAGAAAGGAATTGGCCAACTTAGTTGGTATTATGTGATTTTCTGAATGATTTATTTATCAACTATAATTTGTTAAAATTATGGCAATAGAAAAATGGCTTGCGGTAACCAGTTTTGGTTTATTTGCAATGTTTGCTGGAGAAATGATTTCTGTTTATTATTTTATGACTAATGTTCCTGAAGATTTAGAGTTTTCAATAACGTTTGTTGCTGATCCAAAAATATTCCAATTTATTTCAATTGGCGCTGCACCAGCTGGAATACTAGCTGCAGTTCCTTACATCATGACAAGACAATATGGGTCAAAACCTATAGGTAGATTGATAGCTGCAGGTGGAATAATTATGCTGATGGGGATGTTTGTTTCTTATTCTCTAATTGACAAAATGGATGATGTCTATGTTACAGATATTGTGCAATACACTCCTCTGTTGTTTATAGTGTTATCCATTCCTACTATTGCAGTTGGTGCCTATTTAACAAAAGAAAAAAAGAGACCGCCAAAAAAAGAATTTTTCTAAATATTATCTAATCTTAATTCGTTAGATACTTGCTTGAAGCCTAGTTTTTCATAAAATGGTTTTACATTGTCAGTACAATTTAAAATTGTCTTGTAACAGCCACGATTTTTTGCAATTTCAATAAGATAGATCATTATTTTTTCACCGATTTTTTGACCTTGGTATTCTTTATTCACTACCACATCCTCAATATGCCCAACCAAGCCTCCGTCATGAATGAATTTAGATTCTATGAGGAGTGTTGTAGATCCTACAATTTTCCCATCTAATTCTGCAACTGCTATGATATGATCTGGATTGGCATTAATTTTCTCAAAAATTTCTTTTGCTTTGGATTTTTCAATGTTACTTGCTTGTTTCAATGAGTCAAGTGATTTTAAGAAACCATTCCAAAGGTCTGGTTCTCTTATTTCTCTGATGATTGCATTGTTCATTTCTTTCCTCGTTTTTGTGTATGTTCTTTAGATGCTTTTTCGTATGATGCTTTGTTTCCTATGTCTGTAAATCCTTTTTTTGTAATAAAACTACTGACTAATTTTTTATTAATCATGGCCTTCTTAATCACATCATCCATTCCATATGCTTTATTCTTTGGAATTAGACTAAACACTTTTGGTTCCATTACATAGCAACCCATGTTTACATTTACCTTTATTTCTGGTTTTTCTTTCCAACTTGACACTTTACCTGTTTTTGACACATCAATTATCCCATATTCTAAATTTGTTTTATATTCGTTTAAACCCATAGTGACAAATGCTTTTTTCACTTTGTGTTGTCTTACCATGTTTTTTAGACTAAAATCAAATATTGAATCTCCATACATACATACAAAAGTGTCATCAATGAATTCTTCTGCCGTTTTTAGCTGACCTGCAGTGGCAAGTGGTTTATTTGAAATTGCGTATTCTATGTTTACCCCAAAACTTTTTCCATCCTCAAAATAATCCTCGATTGTTTTTCGAAGATGACTTACACACAAAACAATTGATTTTATTTCATTTTTTTTATTCCAATCTATAAGATGTTCTAAAATTGGTTTTTTCCCTAACGGCAACATGGGTTTTGGAATTTTTTTTGTCAATGGAAGTAATCTCGTACCTAGTCCTCCTGCTAAAATTACTGCCTTCACAAATATTATTTGAGATGTGAGTATTTATGTTCGAGGATATTTTTAGACGAATTTTATCCTAAGATTTTTGATAATTTTTTTAAAATATTTTTTGGTTTTCCTCCAAAAATTATTATCATAGGCTCTTTTCCAAAATCTCCTTTATGAAAAATTATGTCTGGTGGTAATTTTAAATTTTTTATTGCATTACCAATTCCCCACTCTACTGATGATCCTTTAATTTTGTTATGATTGGGTTCTTTAACTCTATTATAACTAGATACTGAAAACTTCAGTTTTTCAATTTTAAAAATTATTGATTTTTCATATTTTAAATTTATTGCAGATTTAATGCTTGGAAACTTTTTATTTACAACAAGTAGTGCTGTGGCAACATGCTTTGATCCTCCATACGTTAAATTGCCCGCAACGATGACTTCCTTTCCTGCCTTGACGATTCTTCCTGATAATCCTACGATATCTTTTATAGATTTGGGTTTTGGTTTTGAATATACAAAATTCGTCTGACATTCAGGAATATTTTTGTATATGTTTTTGATTTTTACAAATTCGTTAATTGATTGAGATAATTCTGAACTTATCTTGTCTTTTTTTTGAATGTTTGTTATCCTGATTCCGTTCCCAACTTTTATTGAATTTTTAATTGAATTTTGAGCAAATTTTTTTGCAAATTTTGCTGACTCATGGATTGTTTTTTTGTTTGAAATTGCAAAGATCATTGCGGCTGAATAATTACATCCACTTCCATGGTTTATGTTGCTAATTCTGTCTCCTGAAATTAGATATTTTTTATTTTTTTCTAGAACCAAATCTGCTATCTTGTTGTTTTTTCTTTCAATTCCTGTAATCACCACATTTTTTGCTCCCATTTTTTGTATCTTTTTTGCGATTTTTTCTATTGTATTTTTGGAATTAATTTTTGATTTCGATACTATTTCAGCTTCAAATTTGTTTGGAGTAATAACTGTAGCAAGTGGAATTATGTATTTTTGAAAATCTTTAATTGCTTTATTTTCTATTAGTGCTCCTCCTGTAGTTGATTTGATAACTGGGTCTACTACAATTGGGATTTTTAGTTTTTTTAATTGTTGATATAATGTTTTAATTATTTCAGAATTAAATACCATTCCAATTTTTATTCCGTCAATTTTAAAATCTGTTAATATTGATTCCATTTGGTTTTTTAATATTTTTTTTGACACTGCTTCAACCATTTCAAAATTTGAAGTGTTTTGACCTGTAATTGCGGTGATAACTGTTAGTCCATATGCCCCAAATTCTGAAAATGACTTTATGTCACTTTGAATTCCAGCACCTGATGATGGATCAGAACCTCCAATTGAAAGTAGATTCATTGCATTTTCTTATTTCACAGCACTAATCTGTATTTCCATTTTAGATGTGTTTTTTATAATATCTATTTTATACTTGAACTCTTATCTTTTTTTCATGACAAAAATTCCTATGGTGGGTGATGATGTTCCTGATATTCTACAGTGTACAACTTGTTTGTTGCCAATGCAGTACCAAACAATTAAGAATGATAAATTTCTCTGGCAATGTTTCAAATGTGGAAAGCAATATCTCATTTCAAAAAATATGGATGCCTGTATGGGAGAAAGTTGGAGTCCGCCGCGATAATTAATGTGTCTGAATTAGATTCATTAAAATCTGAACACTAAAAATCATGAATTACGTTTTACTAGCTTATGTTGAAATTAAATCATTTCATTGTTTACGAAATAAAATAAAATTTTATAAATTCTCCTAATTCTGATCGTATTACCATGTCTATTTTAGTTGGACTTGAAAATAAAATCAGAAAAAAATGTTTTGGAAAACAAATTAAAATTAATGAAATATTTATGTCGATGTTTGGGTTACACAATCAAAGGAACAGAATGCGCCTCTCATACTATAAAATTCTCTACCGCAATGTCTACATTCTTTAATTGATCTCATGTGATCTAATGACCTCTTTTACCATAAAAGATTGTTTATTTTTACTAATATAGTGTCAAAGATTTTTCATGCGATCATAATTTTTTTATGATTTTCACGATTGTTTAAATCAGGTAACGACATAAAATACGTTATGGTAACTCAAATGACTTCCGCAAGACGTGGAGTGGCAACTGATGAGATGAAACAAGTTGCAAAAGATGAGGATGTTACACTTGAATGGCTAATCCCTAAAATTGCAAAGGGATCAATAATTATTCCTAGTAATAACGTAAGACCACAAAAAATTCACAATGTTGGAATTGGTAAAGGTCTAAAAACTAAAGTTAATGTTAACATTGGAACATCTACATTAAATGTACATCTTGAGGATGAAGTAGAAAAAGCTAAAGTTGCACTAAAATATCATGCAGATACTATTATGGATCTCAGTGATGGTGGTAACGTTAAAAAAATACGTCAAACGCTTTTAAATGCTGCACCCATTACTTTTGGGACTGTTCCAATTTACGAAGCTTACAATTATGGTGTTGAAGTTCACAAGAATCCTTTGAATTTAACCGAAGATGATTACATTAAAGCATTTGAAAATAATGCAAAAGATGGAGTTGACTACACTACTGTTCATTGTGGAATTACAAAAGATATTGCAAAAAGAATTCTTAAGGTTCAACGATATGGTGGAGTTGTAAGTAAAGGTGGCACAATCACTGCTGCTTGGATGTTAAAACATGATAAAGAAAATCCGTACATCACTCATTATGATTACATGATGGAAATTGCCAAAAAATATGATGTCACGTTTAGCCTTGGTGATGCGTTAAGGCCGGGTTCAATTTTAGATTCCCATGATGAATTACAAGTTCAAGAGATGATTAATATCTCTAGGTTAACAAAGCGAGCACATGAACATGATATTCAAGTCATGGTTGAAGGGCCAGGTCACGTTCCATTAAATGAAGTTGCTGCAAATGTTAGATTGGCAAAGTCTCTAATTGGCGATGTTCCATATTACGTTCTAGGCCCATTGGTTACAGATATTGCATCTGGACATGATCATATTGCTAGTGCAATTGGGGCCGCAGTGTCTGCCAGTGAAGGTGTAGATCTTTTATGTTATCTTACGCCATCTGAACATTTGGCATTACCAAATGCAGATGAAGTAAAGGCTGGATTAATTGCATATAGAATTGCAGCTCATGCAGGAGATCTTGTAAAAATTCGTGATAAAGTGATCAAATGGGATATGGAAATGACTGAAGCTCGACGTACGTTGGATTGGGAGAAGCAACTAGCATTATCTATTGATCCTGAAGAGGCTGCAAAAATTCATAGTCGAACAGGGCAACATCCTGGTAATAATGTTCCTTGTACTATGTGTGGTGGTGCTTGCGTCTACATGATGTTGCCACAACAGAAAAAATATGATAAAGAAAATGAAAATTTACAACAAGTTGAATAATGCTTTTTGAAGACTAGGTACCGTTTCATAATTTTCTAATTCGTCTATATTGATCCATTTGAAATCCGAATTCTCCCAGTTTAGTTTTATTGTAGGTTTACTTGATTCAAATAAAAATGGGAATATTTTCCATTCATGATTTTTGTATTGTGGTGAATGGATTCTCATTTCTTCGCTTGCTTTGATTAATGTAATTTTATCTTCTGTAATTCCAGCTTCTTCAAAAATTTCAATTTTTGCTCTGGAGAGTGGCTCTTCGTTGTTTTCAATAATTCCGCTAACTCCTGACCATAAACCATTCATGGATTTTACTTTATCACTTCGTTTGAGAATTAATAATTTTTCATTGTCTCTAATGAATGATGTAACGATCTTTGTAGAACGCATATTGACTATTTTTCGACTGCTTTTACCATTTTTGTCATTCTTTTGTAGGATTCGGTAACATCTGTGTGTTTTGCAAGCCTCTCTTGGCATTCTTTGATGTAATTTATGACTTCTTCTGTTTTTGATTCTTGGACAGACGTTAGTAATTTGCCGATATCTTTCCAAAGTTCTTCTGCCACTCTTCGAATTTCTGGATTTGCAATAATAGTTTCAATCAGTTCTGGAGATTCTGTCATGATGCTTTCTGCCAGTGTTTTTTGAACTCTGAAAGTTGTACCTGACATTTTTTCTGTTAGATTCATCTTTTCATCTTTTGAAATAATGTTTGCAAAAACTAAATTCATCAAATGTGTTAATCCTAAAATTACTGCTATTTTTTTATCATGTTCTGCTGCATCTATTGTGACAAAGTTGGCTCCTTCGAACAATATTTTTGTAACAGTTAATTCTTTTTTGGCATCTTTGATTGGAACTGAAATAATATTTTGACCTTTGATTGTTTTTGTTCCTGGACCAAACATTGGATGAATGCAAATTGGATTAATTTTTGCCGGCATTTTTGATAATGATGTTACTACTTTGGATTTTTCAGATGATATTTCAATAAGATATGTGTCTCGTTTCATTTCTTTGGCAATTAGCCTGATGATCTCAGGTGTTCTTCTTGTAGGTGTACACAAGACAACATAATCTGCTTTTAAAATTCCGCCTACTAGTGATTCTGATATTATGATGTCTTTTCTTGATATTTTATTTTCAGAGTCATATCCAGTCACTTCAAATTCTTTGCTTGCAAAATATTTTGTAAACCATTGACCCATTTGACCCCCTGCGCCAATTATTGTGATCTTTTTCATTGATTGCCTCTCATTATATTATTTAGTATGTCCATTCCTTCCATTAATGTCTCTTCTTCTTGACATGCAGATAATCTGATAAAGTCCTTGTAATCTCCAAATCCTTCTCCCGGGGCTACTGCTAATCCTTTTTCTAGAGCATTATTGGCAAACTCAACTCCATCAAATCCTTCTTGATCAATTCTTGCAAAAAGATACATTGCGCCATCAGGAATGATGAAATCTAAACCTATCTCGCTTGCTTTCTGTGCCAACATAACTAGTCTGTTTTGTACTGTATTAGTATTATTGGATGTATCTGCTTCAAGAGCTTTCATGGCTACATATTGAATTGGTTCTGAGACATTTGTAAGACATAATGCCTCAAGTTTTGCCATTTTTTCAATTATTTTTGAATCTGCAATACCATATCCTATTCTAAATCCTGTCATTGCATGTGACTTTGAAAATGATTGGGTGACGATACTTTTAGGATAATTATAGCTTAGAATGCTTTTCCAATTAGTCTTTGCATATTGTGAATAGATTTCATCACTGAGTACATAAAGATTATTTTTCTTTGCAATTTCAATAATGGCGTCTTGTAATTTTTCATTTAGAATTTTTCCTGTAGGGTTATTTGGATAGTTTAGAACGATCATTTTTGTATTTGAATTAATTGCTTTTTTGATCTGCTCTAATGATGGTTCCCACTTGTTTTCAAAAGTTGTATTGATGATTCTAACTTTAATTCCAGAATTCAATGCACACTCTTTGTAGGCTGGCCATGCGGGTTCAATTACTATCATTTCATCTCCTGGATTCAATAGAGTTGTAATTGCTGTGAATATTGAAAATCTTGCACCTGGACTTACAATTATGTTGTCTTGTTGAATGTTTACATTAAATTTTTTTGATATGTATTTTACAAGTGTTTCTCTAAACACTGGCATTCCTTTTACTTGACCATATTTTAGAAATCCTTTATCAAATACTTCTTCTAATGCATCTTTGACAATTTTTGGTGGTAAAAAATCTGGTTCTCCTACTTCCATGTGGATGATTTTTTTCCCTTGTGCTTCAAGTGATTTTGCTTTTAAAAAAATTGAAAGGTGTGTTTGTTTATTTGTAGATTGAACTTTTACTGATTCATTTAAAAGAAAATTTAGAAACTTTGTGGCCATTGTTTCATCTAATCCAATGTTGTTACAGAGCGAAATTACGTTTTCACGTAAACTATCTTCTCTTGCCTCATCTGTCACTGCTTTTCCAAGATTTTTTTTAACTTCTCCAATTTCTCTTGCAATATCCGTTCTAGCCTTTAATAACTCTATCATTTTTAGAGTGACCTCATCCATTTTATTTCGAAGATCGTTGATATCTGACATTTTCTTAAAGAACTGGCTTAATTGCTCCTGATATGAGCGCATGATCTGCTATCGTTAATGCTACAAGTGAATCGACTACTGGTGGAGCCCTAGGTACCACACATGGGTCATGTCTTCCTTTGACTTGGAGGATAGTTTCTTTTTTTGTTTTAATGTCCACTGTTTTTTGTTTTTGGGCAATTGATGATGCTGGTTTGAAAGCGATTCTCATAGTAATTGGCATGCCGTTTGAAATTCCTCCTAGAATGCCACCAGATCTGTTTGTTTCAGTAACAATTTTCCCTTTCTTCACTGTGTACAAGTCATTATTTTCGGAACCATGCAGTTCTGAGCCTTGAAATCCTGAACCAAATTCAATTCCTTTTACTTATGCGACGGAAAAAATTGCTTTGCTTAAATCTGATTCTAACGAGCTAAAAATCGGTTCTCCTAGTCCTACTGGGACATTTGTTGTAACTGATTCAATTATTCCTCCCAATGAATCCCCTTTCTTTTTTGCATCTAAAATATTTTCTCTCATGATTTTTGCTATTTTGGTTTCAGGACATCTTGTTTCATTTTTATAAATGGAATTAATCATTTTATTGTTAAATTCTCTTTCCATCTTAATTTTTCCAATCTGTGATGTAAATGAATTTGTTTCAATACCTAATGATATCTTGAGTAATTTTCTTGCAATGGCTCCTCCCATAACTTGAGTTGCTGTCAGTCTTCCAGAAAATCTTCCTCCTCCTCGATGATCATTGTAGTGATTGTATTTTGTCATGGCTGGATAGTCAGAATGGCCTGGTCTTAGCTTTGTTTTCAAATTTTCATAATCTTTTGATTTTTGATCACTGTTCCAAATTACCATTGTAATTGGTGCTCCTGTTGTGTAACCCCTGAATACTCCTGAAATTATTTCAACAACATCTCCTTCTTTTCTCTGAGTTGAAATTAGATTTTGACCTGGTTTTCTAAGATCTAACATTTTTTGAATGTCTTTTTCATCAAGATCTAACCCTGCAGGACAGCCGTCTAAAACTGCCCCAATTGATTTTCCATGGCTTTCACCAAAACTTGTTAAAACAAGATGCTGACCTATAGAATTTCCCGGCAACATACTATCAAAGTTAATTGATGTTTATAATTCCTCATTCTGAAATTTATTGAAAATTTTGTCTTGTCATTGATTATTTTTTGTTGATATTTTATACCTGGTTAAAAATTATATAATAATTGGATAAAATATAAAATAATTATAATTTTTTCTAAAATAATGTAATAATATATATTATATATGTATAAAAATATGTAAATTGTAATAGATAATTTGCGCAGCTCTGCAAAAATACATTTGTCTATGCAAAAGTATTGTGGGTAAGACAATGTTTTACACTTTACAGATTGTATCTTTATCACTGAATGTTTTAAAAAATAATTCTAATCAATTAAGATTTTTGCCCCTATACGATTCATCTCTTCGATGAAATTTGGATATGAGACTTTGACTGATTCAGGATCAGTAACGGTGCAATTTCCGACATACATTCCTGCAATAAAAAATGCCATGAATAGTCTGTGGTCTTTTTCTGATATCAAATCGGCACCTGAAATATTTCCTGATGACTCTAAAATCATGCCATCTTCTTTTTCTTTAATGTTAATTCCAAGTTTCACTAATTCTCTTGAAATAATTGCAATTCTGTCTGTTTCTTTTAATCTTGCATGTTTTACATTGAATATTTCAATTGGGGTTGATGAACATAATGCCAAAATTGCAAGTGGTGGAAGGAGATCTGGTGAATTACTCAAATCAAATTTCCCGCCGTTTAATTTTTCAGGAGATTTAATTTTGATTTGTTCATCATTCATGATAATTTCGACTCCCAATTGTTCTAAAATGTCGATAAATACTTCATCTCCTTGAGGCAAATTTCCGATATTCCCTTTTATTGTAACGTCTTCTCCGTTTAGAACAGTTGCAGAAAGAAGAAGTGCTAGACTAGAGAAATCTATTGGAACTGTGAATGTGGTTTCTTTATAGATTTGTGGATGTATGTTGTATCTTTTGTATGGGATTAGCGTTTGCACTGTTACTCCAAACTTTCGCATTGTGGCAATTGTGGCATCAAGATATGGTTTTGATACTAAATCCCCCTCGATGACTAGATTGATTCCTTTTTCAGTTAGTGGTGCACAAATTAATAATGCGGAAATAAATTGGCTGGAAAAATTTCCCGGTATTTTTACTTCTCCTCCTAAAATTTTTCCTTTAATTTTGATTGGTGGTTTCCCATCCGTTGAACTGCACTGTGCTCCTATGCTTGATAGTGCATCTAAGAGTGGCTGCATTGGTCTTTTTTGTAAACTCAAATCTCCAGTTAAAATAATTTCATCAGGATACAAACTAGCAATTCCTGATGCGATTCTAATTGTAGTACCAGAGTTTTCAGTGTTAATTTCAGGTACTTTCATGCTTATTTTTATTGAATTTTTGACAATTATTGATGAATCTGTGGTTTCGATCTCTGCACCAAATTTTTTACAAGCTTCAATTGTTGAGTTTGTATCTGCTGAAAATAAGATGTTCTCAACTCTACTATTATTTCCAGCAAGAGATGCAAGAAAAATTGCTCTATGTGTGTAACTTTTGTTTGGAGGGCAAATTATTTGTCCTGAAATTTTTGATTTTTTAATTTTACACTTCATGAACTTCTGCCTTTTTGTTATTGATTTTTGAAATGATGATGCTTCCTTCTAATGTTGAAAATACTTTTTTGATTGCTGCTTCATTTTCTTTTTTTGTAATTGCTGCAATTGATGGTCCGTTACCTGAAACTGATGCGCCCAGTGCCCCCTTTTCAATCAAGTCTGTAATTATTTTGGGGTCTGAATTTAATATTGATGATGTGGCTAATCCGTTAATTATCATTGCATCCCAATAGTTTGCTTTTTTAGATAACTCCCATGCATTTTCAAAAGTAGATGATAAAATCTTGAGTTTTTTTAGATTGCCTCTTTTTCTATTTTTTGGAATAAAAATTATTGCTATTAAATTAGAAGGTGCTTTTTCAAATTGTACTCTTTTCCTTTTTGCGTTATCTGTAACATTGAATCCGCCATAGTAGCATGAACATGCATCATCGTATGCACCTGTAATGCTGACTTTGGATTCAATTGATGCCTCTATCCCTACAAGTAAGATCTGTTGATCAGTTAATCTTGGTTTAAAGATTTTTGCACATGCTAGAGCAATAGCTGAAGAAATGGCACTTGAACTTTTTAATCCATAGCCTGTAGGAATTTCTGAATCTAGTGTAATTGAAATCTTGTTTTGTTCTAAATCTTTTTTTGAAATTATTTTTTCTATTGTTTTGTTAATTAATCGAGAACTTAGGCTCTTGTTTTCAGATTGTATTGAAATTCCTTTTCCAGAACTTGTCTCCACTGTTGCCTCTACTTTTAATTCAATTCCTAAGGTTGCTCCTTTTCGATTTGCAATTGCATTTACTAATGAGACCGCTCCATGGACTGTGGCCTTTGCTTTTACCATCAAAATCCTCCTAACACTGCTTTTTTCATGGCATTATAAGGTGCTTCTATGCCGTGCCAAATTTCAAAAGCTTTGACTGCTTGACCTAGAAGCATTTCATAACCATAAATTATGGTTGCTTTTTCTACCTTTGCTTTTTTAATAAAATCTGTATTCATTGGCATGTACACAATATCATATACAATTGTTTTTTCATTAATTCCTTTTAATTCAATCACACTTGATTCATTTTTGAGACCTACTGATGTGGCATTGACAATAACATCGTAATTACTTATTGTATCTTTAATATCTTTGATCTCTATTGCGTTTGCATTTAACCCAATTGTTTTTGCAAATTTTGAAAGACTGGTTGCTTTTTCTAATGTTCTGTTTGCAATAGTTATGCTCTTTGCTTTTTCTTTTGTAAATCCTGCAACTATTGCCCTTGCAGCCCCTCCTGCACCAATCAATAGAGCATTGATTCCATCAATGTTTAATTCTTTTTTCTTAAATGGCTCCAAGAACCCATCCATGTCTGTGTTGTATCCTTTTAGAATTCCATCTTTGTTTGATACCGTATTGACCGCCCCAATCAAATTACATATTTCATCAATTTTATCTAAATATTTCATCATCTCTATTTTATGTGGGATTGTAATGTTAAAGCCGTCAATCTTTATTTTTTTTAATCCCTCAATGCCTCCCTCCAGCTCTCCTTTTGGAATTCTATATGCAATGTATGATGAATCTAAATCTAGTTCTCTAAATGCTGCATTATGAATATTTGGTGATAATGAATGATCAATAGGATCTCCGATTACTGCAAATGATTTGCCCATCTTATTTTCTTGAGTATGAAGATTGATTTAAACTCTCAACTATTAAGAAACTATTTTTTTAAACTAGTAATTTTTTTCACCTCGTCTACACTGAATTGTCCTGGAGCTATTGCTTTTCCAAGTGAGACATAGGTGTACGGACTGCCTAAATATAGGCACAAAATTCTTGAAATCCTGCCATGATCTCCCATTGCAAAAGAAATCAGATTGTTTTTTCCTTTTTTACTATACAGTTCCAACATTCTAGTTGAATCGGCCGTTGATTTTGCAGTACTTACTATTTTTACGTTTGATGAAAATTTGCTCATTTGAGTGATCTTCTTTTTTAATTCTGCAGAACTTGGGGTTTTTTTAAAATCGTGCCATGAAATAAGTAATTTTGTTTTTGTTGATTTCAAATACTTTGCTAGTGCTGAATTTTTCTCTAGTGTGTTAAATTCTACATCCAACAGGAATGGATTGTACTCTGCAATTAATTTTAGAATTGCAATTCTTTCTTTTTCATTTCCTGAAAATTTTCCACCTTCATTTTTTGGTCTTAATGTGCATACCATTCTGTTGAGATCTTTCTTTATCATTTCTAATGTTTTTGGAATTTGTTCAACTTTAAGAAAATCAAATCTCACTTCTACAAAATCCGATTTTGTAAGAGCAATTTTTAATATTTTTTTAGTTTTTATTGGTGTTAGTTCTGCGATAGAAATACATGTTTTATATTTCATTTTTCTAATATCTGCTGATAGTCTATCTTTTTTATAATATGTTGTGTAATAAGATTCACAAAGTATTGTTAATCTAAAAAAGAACAGGGCAGCATTACTTACAATATATGTTCATTTCTGTAAAATTTGATTCAATTAAAATAGAAAAGGCATTAGATATACTTCAATAAATGATGCGCAGGTCATTTTAGATGTCTTTGATGTTTTAGGTTGGGTATTCTGTTATGCATGCAGATACTGTGGTAAAAAGTAAAGAACTAAGAGATAATCCTTATCTCACATGGGGTGAAGGTTGGTACATTGAGGTTCATGAAAAGATGCTTTTGTTAAAATATTAAGATGATCTAATCTTTTTTCTAGGCTAACCCACAGTTAATATCCAGTTGGAATTCACACCTTGTATGGTGCCTATTACCTGGAACTGTAAGGACTGTGACATGCCAGTAACTACTATGAATCCAAGCAATGTCATGTCATGTCCTCATTACCATAAAATGATGGTTCAGATTTCTGACTAGAACAATTGATAATAAGCAATTTTTAAAATTTCAGTTATACTTTATATGGATTTTATTTTTCTAAAATATATTCATCAGATACTTCCATTCCAAAGTGTCTGCCTGTTGCAGGTTTTGAATGCACCATTACGATGTCTCCTTTTTTTAGATGGGTGACTGAAACTAGTTGCCCATTTGATTTTACAAAGCGAATTGTTTCTGCATCTTGTGCAATAATTCCTCCTGTTTCCACTCCTACTGTAGCTTTTATCATCAGCATTGGTCTGCGTTCAATCTTTGATCTTCCTACTGTAGCTCTTCTCGCTTTACCTTTTGAATTAAGAATTAGCACTTCAGAGCCTGTCTCTACTTCTGAGAGATAGTTTGTTGTTCCATCTGGAGATAATGTATAACAATGAACTGCACCCGCATTCACTCTAAATGGTCTTGGTGATGTAAATGATGATCCTACTGATTCATTATGGACTAGAAACAAAAAGTTTGATCTACTGCCAATCAACATGCCTTCCCCTTTGTGAAGTATAGATGCAGTATCTACGCATACTCGTTCTCCATCTCCAACTTCTTTGATTTCTGTAATCTTTGCTGGCTTCATATCGAAACTCTTTGTTCCCAAGTATATCATGACTTCACGAACTTCATTAATTGATGAAGCACTAAAGATTACTCCGTCGACTCCTACTTCTAAAATTGAAAACATCTTCCTAACTTCTTCAGGAGTTTTAGCTATGGCAAAAATTTTAGTGTGAATTTTATGTAACTTTGCAATAATATTTTCTAGTGGAATAATTTTCCAGTCTTTTACTTCTATAATTACAAAGTCCAATCCTTTTTTGGCTATGTTGAGAACATTTTCAATGTCTGAATTTGATAGAATTTGGAATTTCCTTCCGGCTTTTTTCCCCTTTGGTTTTGGGGTTTCTTTTTCTAATATCACATAATTTGCTGCACTGGAAGGAAATATTGTTTGAAGCTTAGTTTTCTCCTTACCTATTTTTTTCGGGTCAAGATATACTATTTTGATTCCTTCATCTTCCAATTGAGGAAGAAATTTAGCTAATTGTGCTTGTGACACTTTGGGTGAAATTATTAATTCTCTTGATTTATTCAATTTTTTTCATTGCTTCCTTTGCTGTTCCTTTTCTGAAAATTATTTCGGCTAATGATTCTACCATTTTTTCAGGTGTTTTGTGTGCAAAGATGTTTCTACCGTATGTCACCCCTTTGGCTCCTGCAGTCATTGCATCTTCAGTCATTTGAAGAATATCTAAATCTGTTTTAGCTTTTGGTCCGCCGGCAATTACAATTGGAACTGGTGTGCTTTTTACAATTTTTGCAAATGAGTCAATATCGCCGGTGTAGAATGTTTTTACAATATCTGCACCACACTCTGCTCCGATTCTTGCAACATGTCCGACCACTTCTGGGTCATGTGGATCCTTGATATTTTCCCCTCTTGGATACATCATTGCTAAAAGTGGCATTCCCCATTTATGGCATTGATCTGCAGTCATTCCGAGCTGCTCTAACATCTCTGGCTCTTCTTTGCCTCCGATATTGATATGTAGTGAAACTCCATCAGCTCCCATGGCTGCTGCTTCTTTTACTGTTCCGGTTAACATTTTACGATTTGGTGCTAATGATAATGCTGTACTACTTGAAAAGTGAACTAAAATTCCTATTTTGGTTGGTTTTGGTAATGCTTTGAGAATTCCTTTGTTGATGATTACACTTGTAAGTCCATGCCCTTCACATTTGTAAATTGTTGATACTGGATCTTCAAGGCCTTCAATTGGTCCATTAGAAATACCGTGATCCATCGGAATACACAACATTCTTCCTTTTCTGAGAATTCGATTAAGTCTAATTTGATTTCCTGATACCATGATTTGATTTGATTTTTGTGCCCTACTTAAAAATAACGTGAATCTTTGAACTCATATTTCTCAAAAATTGAGCACAAATCACTCATTTTGTTTATTTCTTTTTTTGTTCATCATTTCTATCAAGGATTAAATAGAAATTCCAAAGGATTATGATTACTTGAGTCAGACAACTGAGCAGATACAAAAAAGCGATATCAAAGATATCTTGGAAAATTCTCTTAATGGCAAGAGGCCTGGTCCTGAAGATCTTTTGAGATTATTGAAATCAGATGATGTTCATTTGATGGGTTTTACTGCTGGCCATCTAACAAGAAAACAATTTGGTAAAAAAGCATCTTTTGTAAATAATATTATTCTAAATTACACCAATGTCTGCATTACTGATTGCAAGTTTTGTGCATTTTATAGATCTCCTGGTGCTGAGGATTCTTACACCTTAACTCTTGATGAAATTGAAACCCGAGTTAAAACCTCTTATGATATGTTTAAGATAAGACAGGTTCTGATTCAAGGTGGACATAATCCTAATTTGAAAATTGAATACTATGAAGATGCGTTTAGAATGATTCGAGAAAAATTTCCGGCAGTTGGGATTCATGGATTATCTACATCTGAAATTGATATGATTGCAAGAGTTGAAAAATCCTCCACCAAAGAAATTTTATCTAGATTAAAAGATGCTGGATTACAATCAATTCCTGGAGCTGGTGCTGAAATCTTAACTGATTCAGTTAAAGAAATTATCAGTCCTAAAAAAATCTCTAGTGCTGATTGGATTAGAATTATGGATGAAGCGCACTCTCTTGGTATTCCAGGTTCTGCAACAATGATGTATGGCAGTGTGGAGAACAATAATGATATTGTTGAGCACTTTTCAAAAATTGTGAAACTACAAGAAAAGACTAGTGGTTTCATGGCATTTATTCCCTGGAATTTTGAACCAAATAATACCTTGATGCAAGAAGAAGGCATTGTAGATTATGGAACTGGTGGAACTCAACTATTGAAAATGATTGCAATATCTAGATTAGTTCTTGATGGATTAATTCCTCATATTCAATCTTCATGGTTGACTAATGGCGTTGGTATGGCTCAACTTGCATTACAATATGGTGCTGATGACTTTGGTGGCACACTCATAGGAGAGGAAGTAGTTTCATGTACTGGCGCACGTTCAACAGAACTAACTGATAAAATAATTATTGATGCTATCCATCAAATTGGATATAAAGTAGAAGAGCGAGATAATTTCTACAATCCTATTTCTGTATCATAATCCATAACTGGACCATTTAGAATCTACTAGATCTTTTGTCTTATCATCCACTTTGACTAGTTGTTGAATTTCTCTTTTATATCCTTCTTCTCTTGTTTTTTGAGTTGCATCAATTCCCATCTTAGAACCCAAATTCACTAGTGGCGATGCTGGATCTAGTGTATCTGTTGGAGTATTGTTGATTATGGTAGTATCTCTTGCTGCATCGGCCCTTGTAGTGATTGCCCAAATTACATCGTTGATGTCATGAACATTAATGTCTTCATCCACTACAACGAATATTTTTGTGAGTGATAACTGTCCCATTCCCCAAAGACCCATCATTACTTTTTTTGCTTGGCCTGGATATCTTTTCTTTATTGATATAATTGCAAATCCTTGGAACCATCCTGCTGCTGGCATGCTAAAGTCTACTACTTCTGGATGGAACATTTGAATCAGTGGCAAAAATGAACGCTCAATCACTTTGCCAATGAATGCATCTTCTAGAATTGGTTTTCCAACAACTGTTGTTACGTATATTGGATCTTTTCTTCGCATAATTCCTGTCAGTGTAAATGTTGGATACGGTTCAACTGGTGTATAGTATCCTGTATGATCTCCGAATGGCCCCTCGTCTCTAATGTCTGCTGGATCTACGTATCCTTCTAAAACAATCTCTGCATTTGCAGGAACATCCAGATCTATTGTTTTACACTTTACAGTTTTGATTCCTTCTTTTCTAGTAATTCCTGCAAACAAATATTTGTCTAATCCTTCTGGAACTGGAGCAATTGACGAAAATATTGTAGTCGGTTCTCCGCCAATGATAATTGCGGTTGGGATTTTCTCGCCTCTTTCCTTTGAAATGTCGCTGTGATGTGCGCCTCTTTTGTGTTTTTGCCAGTGCATTAATGCATGAGTTTTATCTACAATTTGCATTCTGTAAACTCCTAGATTTCTAACTCCTGTTTCTGGATGTTTTGTTGCAACCAATCCTAATGTGATGAATTGACCTGCATCATCAGGCCACGATTTTAGAATTGGTAACTCATCAAATGATGCATCACTTGATGTAATCTCTGTTACTGGTCCACTTGTTTCTGCTTTAGGAAATGATGCAGTCATTTTCTTAATCTCTGGAAGTTTTTTAATTTTATTTAGTAATCCTGATGGCATGTCCATCTTTGTCATATCTACAATACGTTGACCAATTTCGGTAAAGTCTGTCATTTCTAATCCAATTTTCAATCTTTTCATAGAACCAAATGCATTTCCTAAAACTGGCATATCGTATCCTTTTACATTCTCAAAAAGTATTGCTGGACCGTTTGAATACATCTCGCGTCTCATAATTTCAGCAATCTCTAAGTCTGAATCAACTTCTATTTTGACTCTCTTTAGTTCTCCATGCTTTTCAAGTTCTACGATAAAATCTCTGATGTCTTCTATTCCCACATTAATTCTCTAGTCAGATTAAGTATAAGCTTAACTCGTTTTACATTGGGGGCAGTTCTGTTTTTCTATCATGTCCACCAGAACCGAATTTACAGTAAAAACATAATTCTGATTCCATGTACTTTAGTTGCTCAACTTGAATTGCTCCCAATTTTAGCGCAATTTTTGTTAGAATTTTATATTTTAATGGCATTGCTGGAATTACTTCATCTAGGTATACTCTGTAATGATCTGGACAAAACTTTAGAGTGACTTTGGATGGTTCCTTGCCTTTTTCATTTACTTGCTTGGTGAAGTTGATCTGTTCTCTAATGTATTCATGCTTTGGACATGGGCAATTTTTGCCTCCAGGATGTTTGTATGCCGGAGTATTCTTCCAATCAAATTCAGGATATTCTTTTTCAAAGTCATCCATGTAATCAAGTATGTGATTTAGCATATAAAACTTGATCAAAATTAGTTGGCGTAATCAACCCAAATGTACATAAACCCCAGATTGGTCATCACAATTATGGCATCTGCTAAAAAACAGACAAAACAAGATCTTGAAAAAAAGATTGCCGATTTAGAAGCAAAGCTAACTAAACTTTCTACTCAGCTAGAGTCAAAACCCGCTGAAGCAAAGCCAGCAGAAGCTAAACCTGCAGAGGTAAAGCCAGCTGAGACCAAGCCAAAAGGAATGGAGGCAAAGCCAGCAGAAGCTAAACCTGCAGAGGTAAAGCCAGCTGAGACCAAGCCAAAAGGCACGCTACCAAAAGGAATGGAGGCAAAGCCAGCAGAAGCTAAACCTGCAGAGGTAAAGCCAGCTGAGACCAAGCCAAAAGGCACGCTACCAAAAGGAATGGAGGCAAAGCCAGCAGAAGCT
>CAJQMY010000003.1 GCA_905479565.1 uncultured Candidatus Nitrosopumilus sp. | reverse complement strand
CAGAGCAACGAAAAAAATGTTCGGCAGGTGGTTGTAATGAAGAATATCATGCTCTAGGTTTTGGTCAACCCCCATTTCATATTCCCCCTCCTTTAGTTACTGCATTACAAGATAATGCAAACCAGGGCCATTATTCAGCAGTTGAAGGAATTCTGGAACTGCGTAAATCTGTTTCTGGCTTTAATCTACGTCATTTTGGACTTGATGTTGATCCTGATAGAATAATTATCGGTCCTGGAACTAAAGATATCCTCAATACTCTTGTAGGCATGATCAAAGGAGGCGTCATTTTACCGTCCCCTTCTTGGATAGGATATAGACCTCAATTGAATTTAGTAGACAAGCATTTTCATACATTTCATTTAGATCCTGAAAATAATTACAAAATCCGGCCTGATGCTTTAGACGAATTTGTATCAAAACTTGAAGGTGAGCAACACATGATAGTTCTTAATAATCCGCATAATCCCACTGGAGCAGTTTATTTTAAAGAAGAATTAGAAAAAATTGCAGAAGTTTGCAGAAAACACAATATTTTGGTTTTATCTGATGAAATTTACGCGCTTGACACCTATGAAATGAAAGATTTTACCAGCATGGGCCATGTTTATCCTGAAGGAAGTTTTATCACAAACGGTCTTTCAAAAGACCGTTCTGCTGGTGGTTATAGATTAGATTCTTGTATTTTACCGACAAATTCTACTGAAAAATTATTTAATGATTTTAAAAAAATTGCAGCAACTGTATACACGAATGTTTCAACACCTACACAATATGCTGCAATCAAAGCATATGAGTCAAATGAAGAAATTGAAGATTATATTGAGATTACAAGAGAAATTCATAGAATAATGGGGAATTATCTTAGTGATGAATGGAATAAAGTAGATGGCATTAAAGCTACAAAACCTGCTGGTGCTTTTTATTTTTTTACAAACTTTAATGAATTAAAAAATAACCTCAGGAAAAAAGGAGTTGCTACTTCTAACCAATTAGCTGATTCATTGATTTCTTGTCCCTATCATATTGGGGTTGTAACTGGCGATGCATGTATGCTGGAACCTGATGATTATGGTGCAAGAATAGCATTTGTTGACTATAATGGCAAAAAATCCTTTGATGATTACAAAAATAATAAACCACAAAATACTTCTGACGAACTAGAATTTGTTAAACGAAACGCTCCAATGATGGTGAAATCTGCCGAATCCTTAAGACGATGGGTTGAATATATTAAATCAGGTTAATCCCATGTCCAACTCAGAATTTTCCCGAATTTGCAAAGTATCTGACATTCCAGAAGGTAAAATGAAAATTTTCAATAAAAATATGATTGAGTTCGTTGTAATTCATCAAGATTCTAAATTTTATGCATTATACAATAAGTGCCCTCACATGGGTGGTTCTTTAGGTGACGGAACTATTGATGAGTCTGGATATGTTACTTGTCCCCTTCACAATTGGCAATTTGATGGTAAAACAGGCAAAGGCCCAGAAGGATATGAGGATTCTGTTCCGGCGTTTGAAACAGATGTTGTGGGCGATGATGTTTTTATTAATGCGGATCAATTATCTGAACTAGCTAACAACAGAGACTATCTAGTTCGATTTGATCACAATTCAAAGGAAAGATTTGAGCGAACTCATGATTCTGTTTTACCTGAAATGGATAACATTGCTGCCAAAGCAAAATGGAACGTAAAAGAAATACTTCCAATGGGAACACTCAAAACATATCCTAAATTTGATGATATTTTGTTCAAAGCTGCACAACTATACCGAACACCATTACTTGAAGAAGAAGAATTTACTCTTGAAACGATAATTGGCAAAAATGCAAAACAACCATTAAAAATTTCATTACCTGTTTATGTTTCACACATGTCTTTTGGAGAATTATCTGAAGAAGCAAAAACTGCACTTGCTATAGGTTCCAAACAAGTTGATACTGCAACATGTTCTGGTGAGGGCGGACGAAATCAACGAGAATTTGATAATGCTGGAAAATACATCTATGAAGTAAGTACGACAAAGTTTTCTAAAAATGAAGAATGGATTAAAACTGCGGATGCAGTTGAAATTAAAATTGGGCAAGCTGCAAAACCAGGACTTGGTGGACATTTACTAAAAGAAAAAATTACTCCTGAGATTGCAAAGCTTCGTGGCATTTCGATGGATGAGGATCAAATTTCACCTGCACGTGATACTGACATTAACAGTAAAGAAGATTTGAAGGCATATGTTTCTAGTCTACGTGATTTAACTGACGGTAAGCCTATTGGAATTAAATTTGCAGCAGGTCATGTTGAGGGGGATTTAGAATATGCATTGTTTGCAGAACCTGATTTTATTACAATAGACGGTAGGGGTGGAGGTACGGGTGCTGCTCCTGTATTCATCAAAGATAATTTTTCAATGCCTGCCGTTTATGCCGTAGCTAGAGCTCGCAAATATTTTGATGAGCACAACAGTGATGTTTCATTGATCATGACTGGCGGTTATAGAAATTCTGGAGAAATTTGCAAAACATTGGCAATGGGTGCTGATGCGGTAGCTGTTGCAACTTCAGCCATGATTGCCATTGGATGTCAGCAATACAGAACATGTCATACAGGAAATTGTCCTGTAGGCATTGCAACGCAAAAACAAAACCTTCGTGATAGATTCAGTATTGATGACTCTACAAAAAGATTCGTAAATTATTTTGAAATGTTAAAAATGGAGATGGAGGAAATTGCCAAAGCTACAGGCAAAAGTGATATTCATAAACTCAGTTATGATGATCTGTTTACAACTGATGTCAATATCTCTGCTGGAACAGGAATTGAACACGCATGAATATACAACAAATGCGGCCTTTACAGAAACTGTGTCTTGCAATTAGTGAAATCAAAGAACAAGTTGTTGATGAATTGCCTCATTATGGGCATCAGGCATTGTTTTTTCAAAATGATGCAATCACAACTGGATTAATGAATAATAAAATTGAAATTAAAATTCATCTTGGTACTGGACAACTTTCTTATTTTAATGATGAAGTAGGACATTACATTGATCTTTTTACTGATAATACCACTGAAAAATTAAATGAAATTATTCAAACGTATGGTCTTAAAGGACATGAGGAAAAATTAGAAAATCTTGATTTTGAAAAACTTTCTTCTTTTCATGATTACGCAATTCCTGCACATAAAATTTTAGAATTATTTCGAATGACTTTACGTAATAAATTTACATTAGTTCATCTTTGGCCACACCACTTTGACTTTTCTTTAGAATGGTTTACTGGAAACAATGATGAGCAAATTGGTACGGGAATATCTCCAGGTGATAAAAATAATTCTGAACCCTACCTTTACATGAATCCATATCCATTCAATGAAAAAGTTTTAGAACAAAATATCCCATTAGGAAAATGGAATACAGACGGATGGAAGGGAGTTAAAATTGAATGGAAAGATCTTTTGAATTATCCTTCTCAAAATGCATCTGGCAAATTACATGATGTTTTTGAGATTGTAAAAATGAATTTTGGGTAGAATTATTACGACTAGTTGTTAGTAATAACCATGCCCCTATATGTGTAAATTCTTCATTATCTGACAAATTGTTAGAACGTGGTTTTGTACTTGCTAAAAATAACAATAATTCTACGTATGTGTGAACAGAAAATGAAAATAATTTTAATGGATGATTTGTTCATTAAGGTTTTAAACAAATTCTGTCAATCTATGTCATGTTAAGTGATAAATCTGAATCCTGGGAACAATTGCTGGGATTGTCTTCGATAATCATCGATGATGCATGACTAAAAATAGCATTATTTATCAATGGGGCAAAATTTTCTTGGTTATTAACTAGTAGAATTTTAATTTATGCTGTTCTTTTTGATTGGATTTGTGACTGTGTTTTAAACAAGTCCTGATAAAAGAATGAATTTCAGAAAATCTTCATGTGGGCAATTTTATTCAAAACATACTAAGTGAAAAAATAAAAAATATCGTTATTTTAATTCAAGTTCTTCTTTAATATGATTGAATTCTTGATCTAGTTGACTAGGGAATTTTTTTACGCCTCTAACCCAATAATTGTATTCTTTAAGTTCATCGTCTCCAAAATCATGATTGGACACATCTTCGTATAATTGCCTTTGTGCTTCTTTAAGTGTCAGCAACTATTGATAGTATTTTTCTTTGTTTATCGTTTCATCCTCATAATCTTGTTTGAAAATTAAAAATTTTTCATCAATTTTGTGTTTTCTTGACTTGAGTTCTTGTGTGGAATATTTGGTTTCATCATCTGCATCCTTGGAAGTAAAACATTCTCCATGATACTTTATTGTCATGTGTTGTGCACTAAGACTACACATATTTCCATATGTTATACCATCTACTCCACATATGGGACTGTACTCCATTGTACACGCAATTGCAGGTTTTTCAGTTTGCCAGCCTCTGTGTTCTAGTTTTTCAACTGAACTAGAATTTACACAAGCGGGAGTTGCATCATGATGTTTGAATATCAAATGTTTTCCTTCAGCACAAATAATATTATCAATTGAAATTCCCGCATGTTTTTGATGAAGTGGTCTTAGGTACTGTTTTGTGATGCCATCCATGGTGCACACTTTACCTGCGTAAATACCTGGTCCACATCTATCATCTAATACACACATTTCTTTCAAGGATGTAAATCCTGGTCCACACATTCCTTTGTATGGTATGTGATGATTCCACTGCACATTTTCATTCATCGTTTCGTGTTGTTCAATATCATCATGATGTAAATCCATGTGTTCAGCAAAAATTAAGTCATAATTGGTAACTAAAATTAGTGAAAGTATTAGAGTTGAAAATAAAATTACATATTTCAATATAAAATTATTTTATTTATGTATCATTTTTTTATATGTTGCATAGATAAGTTCTAAAAGAAAAATTATGATGCCTAAAAAGCGGTTTAATCGTAATTTATCTTGACTAGCCTATTTTTAGGATAACTTAATCTATTTTGAATTGAAATCACATATTTTCAAAATAAAGTACGATTTCTACGTCTTTATTAAATACAAAATCATCTAATCTTCTCTATGACGATAATGTATATCCCAATAAGACCTGCAAGAAGAAACGATGAAGAATTAGAAGATTGATTTTAAATTTTATCTATGTGGTTCTTTTTTGATTCTGTAGATGTTCTTCTTTGATATTACAATTATCTCTTCATCTTGAGATGTTCCTTCATAGTCTACAAAAATTTTTCCAAATTCCTCATCAATGTCTTCTATCTGCGAAACTGTGAATTTCAGTTTTAACACTTGATCTGTATACAGTGGTTTGAGAAATCGTGTGTTTCTATTTCCCCATTCTGCATCTCCATCAGTTCCTAGAAAAATTATGTCATTTCCATAAATTTGATTCAGTCTTGTAAATTCCCCTTCCATTCTTGATATGATGGCTCTTCCTGAAACTAGCTGCTGTTTTCCCTTTCTTTTATCTTCTAAGAATGCATTTTTGACTCTGGAGAATTTTAGATATTCTTCTAGTTCTTTATCTGAAATGCTACATGTGGAGTGAAATATGTCGTTTATTCTAAACTCTGAGAATATTTTCATCCTTATCTTGATTCATCAACACAAAAGACAATTTCTGCTGATGATTCTGCATTTTCTGATACCAGGAAATTAAATGCGTCTGCAATTTTCTGATTGTCTGGTTCTGAACCTGCCACTGTTCCTGGGAAAATTGTAAACATTCTGATTTTGGATTTTAGAACATCACTTAGTTCTTGATTGACAGTAGTTGTAAATGGTCTTAGGGCTCCTCTGAAAACTTCTACTTGTGCTCGCTGAGTCCCTGTAACTTTTCTGCCTATTGGTAAGTCTGGTCCGATAATCATGATTGCACCTTTGGCATCTTTGTAAAGTCGTGGGTCTTTACTTCCGCCTGGAACAAATTGTTCTAGTGCCCTTTGTGCAACAGTTGCTGGGGTGGAGATGAATTTTTCAGTCAATGCTTCCCATACTTGTCTTGAGACTTCAGTTAATTTTGGCATGTTTGGAAGTTTTCCAGTTACGTGAATTACGCCTAAAATATCGCCGATATTGGTTTTTGCAGTGTTTAGCCATTTTGCTACCTCTTCTGGATTCTTTATGTCTACTACATGTGAATGGAATTTACTACTGATGTATTCTTGTAGTTCGACTGATGTTGATTGCGATATGAAACAGGCTACTTTCCCTCCATTCTTCTCGATGTGCTGTGCCAGAAACTCCACTCTTTCGGCATCTGTCTTGTCAGTTGCATCAATTGTGAAAACAACTGCTTTTCCTGTAAAGTCTGGCTGGTGAACTCCTGGTGCTGAAGTCCCGATGTGCGGTTTAACTGGATAAAATACTCTGTCTCCCGGAATTACTTTGCCGTTAATTATTTTTGCAATTTCATCATCACATAAATTGAGAACAGTCTCTGCAACTTGCCCTTGTGACAGAAATTCTTTGTTTGCAATCATATGTGATGTGTTGTTTTGAACTTTTTCTGCGATAGTTTGGATTTTGTTTAATAGATTGGTGAATGTCTCTGTAAGTTTTGAAACATCTTTTCCATTTGCAAGTTTTGTAGCTGCCACAGCAATTCCTTTTTTAATTACATTTTCATCTTCGCCTAGTAACGGAAGTAATTCTTTGTTTGCTTCATTTACTTCCGTTGGAGTTAAATCTTCAAATCCGCTTACTCTCATAAATTCTGCAGCTGCTTTTGGATATACTGTTTTGTAAATTCTATCTGAATGAACTGGTCCTGGATTTGTCGCAATGGATATGATTCCCTTGTCTGTTAGTTCCCATGACATTAATTCTGCTAGCCTATTTTTTGCCCCTTGCGCTGCAGTATATGGACTTCTAAATCTGTAAGGTCTTTGTTCTAATGGTTTCTCTTCTGTAAAGAATGTGGATATGGTGATTATTTTTCCACCTTCTTTCATTATTTTTAGTGCTTGAACTGAGCCCCAAAATGTTCCAGTTAGGTGAATTCCAATCGTACTTTTGAATTCATCAAGTGGTGCATTTGCAAAACATGTGACAGGTCCTGATACTCCTGCATTATTAACTATGTAATCTATTGTTGAATTTTCATTTTTTAGTGTATCAAACATGTTATTCATTGCTTCTTCTTCTGCAACGTCTATTCCTGCAAAAATTCTAACTGAAGCATTTGTGCCTTGAGGAATTTTCCCTTCTAGTTCTTTTGCTGCTGCTTCAAGTGGCTCTTTCCTTCTTCCAAGAATTATGACACTGGCGCCCTCTTCAACGAATTTTGTAGCAATGGCTTTGCCTATTCCAGTACCACTTCCTGTAATTAAGGCAATTTTATTTTGAAATTTAAACATAGATAAACTGACAGAATTTCTGTGATATTTATTTTGTTTGATCCGTATTCTCAATATTTTCTTGATATCTTTATTTGTGGGTAAGATTCATGGTGAATAATGCATGATACAGAGCCGGACACATTTGTCTATCAATCATGGCCTGAAAAATTTTCTGGAATGTTAAAAGAGATCGGTGTAGATTCTGAAGCTAAAGAAATTGGAACTGATGAAATTGAAAAAGATGATTACTATAGTAGATATTTTGCTCAAACACCTAGAATGGTAACTAACAAGGGATGTATTGATGTTAAGAATTCAAACATTGACGCAATACAAATAATTCAAAAGGGTTAATCATGCAAGATCCAAATCCACTTCCTTGGGGCGCATTAGATAGATTTCAAGCTCAATTCATAGTAAGAAAAGCCACTGGTACTAGTTACAATAATTATGTTGCAAAAACCAAACTAATTACAAAGGGCAATTTTGCTTCAAAAACTGTAGTAAGTGTTGAATGGGTAGGCTCTGGTAACCTAACATCCAAATTAAATGCTGATGCTGAATTAAATGAAATGATATCTAAACAATCTGTCAAGGATGCTACAATCTATGTGGAACCTACTGAAGTCGCAGTAAGAATTAGAGGTAAATGGGATGATCATATTGCTTTTGGAATTACAAAAGAACTTTTTGAAATTTATGATCGAATAGCTGGTCACATAAAATCCGTCTAAGCTTTCCACCAGTCTAATGCTAGAAAGTCTACTTTGTCCTTGCCCTTTGGAATTGCTAAAATAAATTGTTTCCTAACTGAAGTTGCCAGTCTTCCTGCTAGAACAATGCCTGTAGATGAAATTGATTCATTTCTAGCATACGCCTGAATTAAAAATGGTGCATGATCAATACCTGGACCTTTTTCATACACTGCAAAGTCACATCCAAATTTAATTCCTGGATTAATGATGTATCCTTTATTTCTAAAGTTTTTGTATACCATGTATTTTTTATCGAATTCAAAAACTTCTTTCTTACATATCTTAATTAATTGCTCTACTGTAACTTTTTGTTTAGTTTGTGTTATTGTAATTTTTTTATTTTCTAGTAGGTACAACCCTTCAATCAAATCTAAAATTAACGGTGCGTCTATTTCTTCGATTTTTGGTTTTGGTATTCCGATGGGTTTCCCGTAATACCCTTGGCTGAAAAGTTTCTTTGAATCTTCGATATTCCACACGATAATTCTGTTTTCAATTAGTTCGCTTTTCATAAATTTCCAGGCACCTGTCTGTATATGAATACTGTAGTAAAATACGTAGTTGTTTTAAATTAAAAATAAAGTAAAAGTGTAAGAATTTTGTTTGGTTATAGGCTCAGTGCTAGCAATATGAAAGAATCTGAAACTCTTTGACATTTATCTGACATTTCTTCAATTCCCTCAATAACGTCTTTGATCAGTAACAGTTCTTTCGTATCTGTAACTGCTGCTAGGAGTTTGATTGTTGCTTGTCTGTATTTTATGTCAATTTCTCTTTCAATTGTTTGTGTTTCCTGTGCTAATTCAATAGCATTTGCAGTGTTTGTATTAAGACTACGAATGATTTCATTTAGTTTGTAAACTTCATCTACAACCAATTCGATCAATTTTGTGATGTCTGTATCTAATTTTGCACTTTTTAGAGTTGTAATTTTTACATTTGATAGTTTGAATGAAATGCCTGTAATGTAACCTGCAATTTCATCCATTGTGTATGCTGTGTTCAAAAGATTTTCTCTGTTCATGATTAAACCTCCAACATCAGCTACTTCACGTGTAATTTTTCTTCTCAGGTTTTCGACTTCTTCTTCTATTGTTGAGATTTGTTCTAATGTATTTTTTATTCCTGATTTGTCTTTTTTCATCATTAGTTCAGGAAGTGTTGCAAGTTCTCTGGATGCATTTAGAATTCTGTTGATTTCGTCTTGTAAAACTGCTATAGCCTTTCTTTTTGCTTGAACTTCAAGCTCTCCGCTATACATAACATAAATGAAAAATCCTTGAGGTAATTTAAATCCTCTATGATTTTAGAACTCTTTTGAGCGCAAATCATATTAAATTTTTATCATGAGCGATTTTTTTCTGTCCTTTGTATAGTGTGATGATTTCTTCGTTTGTTGATGCATCTTCAACAGCTTTTTCAACTCTGATTTTACCGGTGAATTTTGGAAATCTCAAAGCTAATCCTGCATCTTTTCTAATCGCATTCATTGCTGCTTTGTGAATTGGACTGAGAGTAATTTCAGATGCAACCACTTCAATTACTAATTCGGGTTCAAACCATACGTCTGCTTCCATTTCACTAATGATGCGTGGATTTTTTTTAATTGAGACTTTGGGGTTTAAAATTTGATAAAGTTGATCTAATGACTCATCTGAAAACCCTGTCCCTACTTTGCAAATGCTGGGAAAAGTGTCCTCGTCTTCATCATACGTTGCCAAAAGTAGCGTTCCATAATTTCCAGTCCTTCTTCCTTTGCCAAAATATCCACCAATGACCACAAGATCTAAACTATCTCCCAATTCGTTTTGGTATTCTCTTTTCAGTTTTAACCAGTGGCTTCCTCTAGATCCTGCTTGATATGGCTTATCTAACATTTTAAGCATTAGCCCTTCACTGCCTGCGTTGATGCTGTTTTCCATAAAATCTTCAATTTCGTTTTCATTTCTCACTATGTTCATTGGAATGTATTTTGCAAATTCGTCTTCTTTGACATGTTTTTCCAGTATCTCTCTTCTCTCTTTGTAACTTAGTTCTGTGCAGTTTTTCCCGTTACAATACAGGATATCAAAAAAGTTTACACTGATTGGATACTCTGTAACTGCTTTTTCTATTTTGTATTTCCTTCTTCTATGCATTAATTCTTGAAAAGGCAAAAATTCTCCTGTGTTTTCATTTATTGCCACTGCTTCAGCTTCTAAAATTATGCTATCCGCTTGAATGTTTTTAGGGATTTTCTCTATGATGTCTGGGTAATAACTTTCAATTCTTTCTAAACTTCTGGAAAATAATGCAACTTTTTCTCCTTCGATGTGAAGTTGAACTCTTTCCCCGTCTAGTTTGTATTCAGCTGCAAATTCATTTCCTATTTTCTCAATAGCTTCTGCCTCACTTTTGACTCTGTCTGCCAACATTGGTCTGATGGGATTAAACAGTATGATTTCAAATTTTTCAATACCTTCTATGCCTTTGGTGGCAATGGTTTCTGCAACATTACCTAAATCACTAGTAACATTGTATGCATATTGTAATTTTTTTCTGTTATTTTTATTTCCTGAATATGCTATTGCCAGTGCATCCATTACCGTGTTTTCTGCAACTCCTAGCCGTAGAGTTCCAAGTAGTAATTTTGTTACAAATTTTACTTCTGTTGGTTTGGATTTATTCCATAGACTAGAAATAAAATTAATTTTTTTATCTTGAATATTTTTTCTTGCCCCTTCTAATTGGGAAATTGACCATAATATTTCGTAAACCCTTTCTACTGTGTTGGCCTTGGTGTCAAATATTGCTTCATCATATGTATCTGAATCAATTCCAAAATCAAATAGTCCTGTCTGTGTTTTTTTTTCTAATGTATTTGAGATTGCGGTTCCGAGATCGCCTATTTCATTTAATGTGGCAATTATGTCATTTTCATTTATCCCTAATGATTTTTTTGCAGCTCTTAACACTAACTTTTCTGAAACTCCTAGCTCAATCCCTTCAAAATCTGGTCTTAATTTCCCTTGAATAAGGTATACAATTTTTGAAATTACATCATGAGGTGTTTTTTCAAATAATTCAACTAAAAATTGTGTCAATTCTAATCTTTTTCTAGTGGCCTCCATTTTGTTAAAAGACTCAGCTAAAATTGAAAACTCCATTCCACTTCTTCATGTAATCTTGAATAAAAGTTTGAATTAGATGTATCTGAAGATTGTTGGTTTGTCAGTCTTTGGAAAATCTGAAACTAGTGCAAAATTGTAAAATGGATATGATTCTTTGTATTGTTTCATGAAACTCCATGCAACATCATATGTTTTGAAATTTGTTCTGATCCCATCAATTTTGCTTTTTTTGCCGTACACATCAAATGGTACAATTGAATATTCTTTTGGACGATTGTTAGGTTTTGCTTTGAGTAACCATGCTAGAGCAAAAATAAACACTGATCCCAAAATCACATACTCTCCTGCAATTTTAAAAAATGCTAAAATTATTCCAGGAATGGTTTGTCCAAATAATACAGCTACAAAACTAGAAAAAGATATGACTGCTAATGCTGTGAAAATATACGTTTTCCAATCAAACACCTTTTGAAAAGCATTCATGATATAATACGGATAAAATCTTTTTTCATTTAACTATTTCCTATGATTTGCAAAATTAGAAATTGCTAGTCCGGATCTTCGTAGTTCTCTTTTTTAACGCCGCTAGAATTATTGTCCTCTATCGGCTTCATCCTGCTTTCAAGAACGCTCATCCTTGCCTTGTATCCTTCAGCGTACTCCAGTTCCGATGGGACCAGTGTTGCCGGA
>CAJQMY010000002.1 GCA_905479565.1 uncultured Candidatus Nitrosopumilus sp. | reverse complement strand
CTTTCTCCAATCATAATATGACCATGTATTACTGCTTGCCTTGCTTGATACGGTGTCTTGAATCCAAATTTCTTTGTAACAATAGTTTGTAATCTACGTGAAAGTAAATCCGTTGCATTAAGATTGAGAACATCATCTAATGTAGCATCATTATTTACTAACCCCACTCGTGCAAGTGATTTCATTAAGATTGGTTCTTTTTCTGCTCTGACTTCTTGTCTTAATGCTAGCAATGATCTTGCTTGATGTCTTACACGTGATAATTCCGTATGTGCTTTCCATAATTCTCTTTTAGTTCTTAATCCAAATATTCCTAAAGTTTCTAACTCTTCCATTTTTAGTTCATAATTGAGTGGTCTTTTTGGTTTTCTCCAGACTTTACGTGGATATTTAGGATCTCCCATTCAAAACACCTATTCTTTTTTCTCCGCCGCCGCATCCGCTGCTGGAGCCGCTGCTGGAGCTCCTGCACCACCTTTCTTAACTGGAGCTGCCAATCCGCCTTTGGCGACACCTACTGCTCCACCCTTTCTACCCGAAGTTCTAGTTCTTTGTCCTCTAACTTTAAGACCACTTAGATGACGATAACCTCTCCAACTAGCAGAAATTCTTTCTCTTTCAATATCATTTCTTAATGTAAATGGAATATCTGATGTTAACAAATGTAAATTTGTACCAGTTTCAATATCTTTTCTTCTGTTAAGGAACCATGTTGGAATGTTACTTGTAATTGGATTTGTAATTAACTTCTCAATTGCTTGAACATTTTCATCTGTAAGATTACCTATATTGGAATTTGTGTCAATTTTTAGGATGTCAAGAATAGCTGTTGCAAACATGAAGCCAAGACCCTTAATCTGGGTTAATCCAATAACTGTTTTTCTCTCTCCACGGATATCGTTTCCTACAATTCTAACAATGTGTCTATATTCTTGTGTGCTCAAGTATTCAAAAATTCAAAGAATCCCAGATAAAAACCATGCTAGGCATCAAATTACCTTATTTTTAAAATACTGTCTAACTAGGATTTTAAGATCATGCCTAATCTTGATATTTTTTTGAACTTGATTATCGAAAATCCGCATCACTAGTCCAATTATTACCTTGGATGTTCCATAGATTACATTTACAGCATTTTTTGACTCCTCTTTGAGCGTCAATATCTACACAAAAACAATGTATTCCCTTTCCAGATGGATCCTTACTGCAGAGTTTTTGCATGATTTTGTGACATTCTATTTCTTAATTATCTTATTGGAAGAACAAATTCAAAAAGTTATTACTTTGAAAATTTTGTATTTTATTATGAGCGATACAATTAGTCGAGAAAAAATTGTTGAATGTATGTTTGATTCAACCACTTCATTAATTTTAGCAGAACTTGAGGACGGCCAAAAAGAATGCTCTTTTTTAGCTGAACAATCATCTGTTTCTAAATCTGAAGTTCTTGAAAGGCTTTAATATTTGATTGAACATGGGTTTATTTCAAAATCTTTTGATGATGAAAAATGTATACTAACGGCAAATTCTGAAAAACTCGCCAGTATTATTGAGGATAGTGATAACTTTGATGAAGCAATTAGTGGTTTAGAAAAAATGGATAGTTATCTAAATTGATTTTTTCTTATTCTTTATTCCAATTACCGCCATAGTGGCTAATCCCATCATTCCTATGATAAGAATACTCAATGAAATTATAGATAGGATAAATTTTTTATTAGCATCTGGTAATGAACCAATCGCGCCTGCTACATAAATTTCATCTTCATCAGAACTCTGAATAATTAATTGATAAGTTCCAGTTTCAAATACATCAAACTCTTTTTCAAGTGTTTCTTCATTTATTTTTTGAGAAATAATTTCTATGTTTGATGGGTCTAAAATTATTGCAGAAATTGCATTTTCTTTGAATTCCATTATTTGAACCGCAAAAATCCCTACGGGTGTAATTTTTTTATCAAGATCCACTGAAATTATAACTGTTTCAATAGAACTAACTTTTCCATTCCCTTGATTGATTCCTTCTAACGTTATTTGATTTTCTACAATTGACATTACTAGTCCTGTTACAATTAACAATCCAAAAATTACAATAATTAATCCTGATTTTTGCACAGATTTAGGCTGATTATCTTTAGTTTAAACTTAATTTTTCATAAATATTTGGTCTAGTAAAACAAAGTTAGATTGGACTAAAAAAATTAGAGTAGGCTAAGAAAGTTAGCTTAGGCCAACTTTATATTGTTGTTATTGTTCATGCGTTTGTTAATGAAAATAAAATCTCGTTCTGGTGTCATGATGATGTCCATGTTTGTAATTATTGCAGTATCTGTTCTATTTGTTGCCATTCCTGAAGGAATTAATGCTCAGCAAGAAGAAAATGTTTTTGTCACTCATAGTGGTGCAGTTGTCAAAACCACTGGTGAAGTGTTAGATCCTCTATACACTAGTGCAACTGTAGAATTTGATCCGATGGAGTATCTACGTGATTTCAACTATGGACGAATCTCTCAACTTGATGATAACACTACTCTAAGAGAATTCACAATTATTGCAAATGATGACGAAATTATGGAGATATCTCCTGGGATATTTTACAATGTGTGGACCTTTAATGGAACAGTTCCAGGACCGACAATTCGAGTGACTGAAGGCGATATTGTACGAGTCAAATTCATCAACAATGGGGAAAAAGAACACACTATTCATTTTCATGGGATTCATCCTGCTGGAATGGATGGTGTTTTTGAACCAGTTGGAGGCAATGGCGGACAATTTATTTATGAATTTGAAGCAGGGCCTGTCGGCGTTCATCCATATCATTGTCATGTGATGCCTTTAGAAGAGCATATCGTACATGGTCTGTATGGTGTCTTTATAGTAGATCCAAAAGAAAAACGTCCAGCAGCTGATGAAATGGTTATGGTGTTAAATGGATTAGATACTGATTTTGACACTGAAAATAATTTTTATGCTGCTAATACAATTCCATTCTATTATCAACATCACCCGATTCAGATTAACACTGATGAATTAATTCGGGTTTATGTTGTTAATATGGTAGAATTTGATCCAATTAACAATTTTCATCTACATGGCAATCTGTACAAATATTATCCAACTGGGACTGATATTGTACCATCATTTTACACTGATATGATTACCCTATCGCAAACAGAAAGAGGGATAATGGAATTTGAATACCAATACCCTGGAAAATATTTGTTCCATGCACACAAAGTTGAATTTTCAGAAAAAGGCTGGGTTGGAATATTTCTGGTAAATGAAAACAAAAAAAGTATAGAGTCTGAAGAATATGGAAGTTAGTAACAAGTCTTCAAAAGGAAAATTGATTGCAAGCGGTGCAATCCCCTTCGTATTTTTAATCATCTTGATTGCATATATTTTTGGTCCTGGATCTGAATTACTGGATTTGGGTGTTCCATTGCCTGATATATCTATGGAAAAAGTTGATTTTTTAAATTCCGAAATCCAGGTTACAGTTAGAAACACTGGTCCAATATCAGTTGAAATTGCAATGGCTGATATCAATGACAGGATACAGCCTGCAGCAGTTGAACCTGATAGATACCTAGAACGATATGAAACAGCTCTTGTTAGAATTCCTTTTGAATGGAATGAGGCAGAACCCTATAGAATTGGAATCACGATTGAGGATGGAACTAGATTTGAAAAAGAGATTGAAGCCGCCGCTCCTGCATTAGAACCCAGTCTTGAGCTTTTTGGATTTTTTGCAATAATCGGAACTTATGTTGGAATAATTCCTGTAATGATTGGATTACTTTGGTTGCCATTTATTAGACGAATTAGCAAACAAAAATATCATTTTTTTTTGGCATTGACTGCTGGACTATTATTATTTTTAGGAATTGATTCCGTTGAAGAAGCATTGGAAGTCTCAGATGAAAGTCTTGCAGGTAGCTTTAATGGAGTATTGCTTGTTGCGACTGTTTTGATATTGTCATTTCTTGGATTATATTATACTGGTGAAAAATTAGTAAGTAGAGCAAAATCATCTAGGATAACAAAACCTGTTGCAATTGCATTAATGATATCAATTGGTATAGGTCTTCATAACTTTGGTGAAGGACTTGCAATAGGAGCTGCTGTAGGTCTTGGATCTATTGCCTTTAGCACATTTTTGATTATAGGTTTTGCACTGCATAATACGACTGAAGGAATTGCAATAGCTTCACCATTGTCTAGAGAGAAAAAAGTGATTGGAAAACTCATCGCCATGGGATTAATTGCTGGCGCTCCGGCTATTTTTGGTGCATGGATAGGTGGCTTTGTTTATTCGCCATTTACATCAGTTATATTTTTGTCAATTGGTGCAGGTGCAATATTTCAAGTTATCATTACCATTCTAAAATGGATACGCGAAGAGGGTGACAAAAACCTCTCAAGTGCCGCAGTTGCCTCTGGCTTTGCAATTGGAATGATCATCATGTATCTGACTAGCATCTTGGTCTAATTTGGTTCTGGATGAATAGTAATCACAGAATTTTTAATTTCAATTCTAATAATGTGCTCAATTTCTGATGTCAAATCGTGAACTTTTTCAATTGACAAATCTTTGTTAAATGAACAGTCAATATCTATTTTGAGAATATTCTCAAATTTCAAAGATACAATTCTACCTATTTTCTTAATGTCTGGATATTTTTCTAATATGGTTTTAATTTTTTCTTCAGTTTCAATATCTTCAACATTGATATTTTCTGGAACCGTCACAAATGGTTCTAGATGAATGGTGGCATGCTCAATCTCTGGAATTTGCTCTTGAATTTTTTGTTCTATTATTTCTGAAATTTTATGAGCAGAAAATAAATCAATTTCTCGTTGTACCATTACATGCAAATTGGAATATGTCTTATTCTTTGTTTTATGCGTGGTGACATTGTGAACTCCTTTAACACCATCTACATTTTGCACAATGTCTAAGATCTTTGCATCCAATGGAACATCTTTCCAATTCGGTTCAAAATGAATTGTAATTGATGCATTTGGGATTTTATTTTTTATGTTTCTTTCAACACTATCGCTAATTTCATGAGCTTTATCAAAACTAGTATCTCCCCTGAGAGCGATTGTGACATCAGCAAAAATTGTGTCCCCTGATCTTCTCATAAGAATTGATCCTGTATTAACAACTCCTTTTGTTGAGCTCGAAATTTCTCTGACATTTTTGACAAGTTCTGGAGATATTATGTCAGTCAAATCTAATGCTGTTTTGTGTATTAATTTCACACTCAGTGCCGCCAGTAAAATTCCTAAGATTAATGCTGCAACAAAATCTCCAAAATACAATCCATATGAAACCAAAACAATTCCTATTATTGCAACTAAAGTAGAGCCTAGATCCATAAATGCATGATAAAAATCTGCTTTCAAAGTAGCCCCGCCAATTTTTTTAATAGATCTTCTCAAGAGAATAATTCTAAAAAAGTCAATTCCAATTGTGTATAGCCCGCCAATTATTGCAAATAATCCTGGTAAAATACTTGGAGGTGGACTTTGTAATCTGTTGATTGACTCGTAAATGAAAAAACATGCAATCAGAAAAATTGCTATGCCTCCAATTAAACCTCCAAGTGATTCAATTTTTCCATGACCATACGTGTGTTCAGCATCTGGAGGTTTTATTGCCCATCTAGCAGCTAAAAGTAAAACCAAAGTTACCACGCTATCTAGTAGTGCATGAATACTGTCAGTAATTAATGCCAGACTGTTGGAGATTAATCCAAAAATTAATTCAACTAGAAATGCTGAAAATATAGCTAAAAGTGAAATTTGTAAAACTTTAGTTCTTTGAACAAACATTTCCTTCTTTTTGATAACATGATCACGTATTACCGTTTTCTCAGAAATAATCCTATGAAAATGTTATTTGTAATGAAATAGGGTTTTAGGACTATGCTGGAGATGAAATATTTTGTTTTAGTGGTAACTTTCTCAATTTTGCTGATTATTCCTCAAATTGATGTAGAAGCATCAAGTAATCCAAATCTATTTGTTTCTGCAGAAAATTCTCAATTTAATAATCATTTTTTAGGTTCGATGGTAGTAGAAGTTGTGGTAATTGATCCTAACCTTAATGATACTGGCGAAGGAAAGGGTGAACCTGATGTAACAATAAATGGAAAATCATTACGAATGGTTCAGGCAACTGATGGTAATTGGTATGCTTATTTTGCAAATGTTGACAAGGCAAAGATTGCAGATTCTACTGTTGGTTTACCTGGAGAAGGGTTAGACTTTGGTGTTTTTTGTAGTAGGGACACATCATCTTCAGTGTTTGGGATTTCTCTTTCTGACACTGATGGATTTGCAGTTCCATCATCTGCGGGGTTAAGCGGATTCACTAATGGAGTTTTTTCGTTTAGCTCATGTACTGGTCTTCCAACTGATTCTACAAATTTGATTAATGTAGTTAGAAACGCCAAATCAATTAATACAAATTCAAATATTCCTACTGGTCAAATTGGATTAGATTCTGATGCTTGGCCATTAGTTCAATTATATTCCTTTGATGATGTAACAATCCAATACAATCCTGGAGGACCATCGCAACAGATTTCACTTGAATATGATGAAATTCAAAATATTTCTTTTAGTCTTGATAGAGATCTTTATCCTGAAAATGCCGAAGTTTTCTTAACCGTAAATGATTTTCAATTAAATCAAGATCCTACTGATGAAGATTCTTGGACTTTTGGCGTTGGAACTGCGCCATCAGTATTTTACCAAGCATATGATGAAAACGGTCAAAGTTCTGCAAACGGTGCGACTGGATTAGTTGATTTGATGTCTAATCTTTCAAATCTTGGTTTTGAAGATAATGGAAAATTATCTGTAAATTTGAATTCTGTAATTGAATTACAATTTAATGATGAACAACCTTCCACCAGTGTAACTGATGGAACTATAACGTATTCTACAATCATTACTTTAGTTGAGGATGGCCCAAATTCTGGAATCTTTGATACTGCAGATTCTAATGATCAATCTGTTATTGGGATTTTGGATGATGCTCCGAGAGGGCAAACAGGTTCTATCACATATAACAAAAATTCAATTTCGGTTCTTACAGGTTCATCATCTGCTACAGTCTCTTTGGATAATCCTACATTGACTATTGGAGCTGGCTTTCAATCCTTAAAACCTGGCACTGAATTCCCTGTAATTCTAATTGATCCTGATCAAAATATCAATTCTGATGCCCGTGATCATCTTGATGTATTTCGGGCAACTGCCATTATTCCATCTTTGACTATTGGAAATCCTATAACTTTGGAGAATGCACAAGATGTTCAATTTCACTCTTCATCCCCTATTCTAGTCGGAGGTGATGATTCAAATTCATCTGTGCCTGACTCTAATTCTGATAGGCTCATAATAGATTCGGTTAATGTCGTAAATGGCCCATATGAAATGGTTTCAATGAATTTGGGAATTTCTGCATCTACTTTATCATCTACTTTACTTGATGTTTCCAAATCAAATACTGATGGAACAAATTGGATTAATTATGATTTTAGATCCCTTGAAAATGATTATGGGATTTCTGACTTTAGTGATACCTCGTTCGCTCTTTCTTTTGGAAATCTAGGAATTTCCCCAATAGTTATTGTTGATGCTGGTGATATCTCGACATCTCATGGATTTATCCAACTTGATGATGTAGATATAGCATCAATTTCAGATCAAAGTGGAACTGTATTTCTTGTAATTGATTTTAATTCTACAGCAGCCGGAGATGTGTTAATAATTTCTAGTGAAGTAAATGATCAACCAATTACATTTGATTTCTTTTCGTTTGGAGTTAGAAATTCGGATGATGTCAACAATTCAATTTATCGTTTTGAATTAGAAGAAACATTCGATAATTCTTCTATCTTTGATGGAACTATGGAGTATTCTGTAGCGAATCAACTGAATATATTGGATCCTGAATTTATTAAAACTGTTCAAACAATAGATGATGAAATAAAATTCATTGTTACTGACAGATTGGTTGATGATGAAGGGATCTTCGTATCTTATTCTGATCTTGATGCTACTGGTACTTTTACTACTACTTCTTCACAATCTGATATTAATACAAGTGGTGGGGTAATTTCCTCTGATTCCAAATCTTATCGATTTGGCCAACCTGTCACTTTAACATTAAATGATCTGGATCTTAATTTAAAAAATGACTTAGTTGATATTTACTTTGTAATCAATGATCCTAATTCGCCAAATGTTGACACTGTTGGAAAAAATGGGATTACTTTACTTGAAGTTTTAATTAAAGATATTCGTTTCAAACGTTGTACTGTAGATGGTGTGGAATATGGTGGTTTAGCCGATACTGGGTTTACTCTGGTAGAAACTGGGTCAAGTACGGGAATCTTTGAAGGTGTGTTTAAAATGCCTTCAAAGATATGTAATAAATCTGGAACCAAACTAATATCTTCAGCCGGGGGCAGTCTTGATGCAAAATATTATGATTCTCGAGATAATTCTGGTAATGCAAATATTTTCAGTCTATTGAAAAATGAATCTACTTCATTTTACACTCCGACAAAACTTAGTGCATATAATGTAGTGAAACCTCTTCCAGGAAATATCGAAGAGATTATTCTCTCAGGAAATGTCGATAATCCTAAAAGAGGAATTTCGTTAGATGTGGTTATTACAACTCCAGATGGCCAAACTCAAAATTTTGCTTCAACTCTATCAGGTACGGGAAGTTATCGTTCTATAATTACAGTTGATGAAAATACCTTATCTGGTGTTTACAAAATTAATCTATTTTATAATAACTCATTTATGGAGACCGTTTCTTTTGTAGTCTTAAATCCTATTATTCCGGATTGGATTAAAAATAATGCCAAGTGGTGGTCTTTTGATACTGTTTCTGACATTGAATTCATAGAGGGACTTGAATATCTTGTAGAACAAGGATTCATTACTGTTCCATCTGGTATCTCTATTTCTGAGCAAGAAATTCCAGATTGGATCAAAAATAATGCAAAATGGTGGGGCAATGATCAAATTTCTGATGAAGACTTTGTAAAATCAATTCAATACTTGATCAAAAAAGGCGTCATAATAATATAATCTGGTCAATTTTTCTTTCATTGAAAATATAAATACCTCAAACCAATGAGTCAAATTGCAAATGAAGCTAACCGGATTTATAGCGTTTACATTATTATCTATTTCAATTCTATCTTATGGTATCAGCGATGTTGCATTTGCAACTAGTGATCCTAATCCTGCATTACCTGTATCTACTGACATAGAAATTGTTTCCAACGGCGCATCTGTAACAATATCTGGAAGTATCGCGGATTATGAGCCTTCATCTGGGAAAGGACTAACTTTCGTTGTTATGTCTCCTAATGGTAGTTTTGCCCAAATTGGACAACTAACTCCAAATCAGATTAGTTCTGATGGTTCATTTACAAAGTCTTTTGTTGCTGGTGGTCCTTATTGGAAAACCAATGGCGATTATACTATTGAATTTCATTATGGTGCAGACACATCTAAAGTCACAATTAATTATGTTGGTGGAGAACAAGTACTCACTACCCAACCAGAACCACCAGTTGTTACCCAACCAGAACCACCAGTTGTTACCGAACCATCTATACCAGAACCAACCGAGCCAGAACCAGTAATATGTGGTGCAGGAACTGAACCTGATGCAAACGGTATTTGTATTGTTTCGCAACCTCAATGCCCTGATGGATACACGATGAAGGACGGTCTTTGTGTAGAAGATGGTGGTTGTCTTATTGCAACTGCTGCTTATGGGACTGAACTAGCACCTCAAGTACAATTGCTTAGAGAAATTAGAGATAATACACTATTCAGTACAACTTCTGGAACATCATTTATGAGCGGCTTTAATACCGTATACTATTCATTTGCACCAACAATTGCAGATTGGGAAAGAGAAAGTCCAATGTTTAAAGAAGTAGTGAAAACTATGATTACTCCAATGCTTTCAACATTATCGATAATGTCTTTGGCTGACGAAGGTTCAGAAGTTGAAGTCTTAGGGCTCGGTATTTCTGTAATTGCTTTGAACTTGGGAATGTATATTGCAGCACCGGCTTTGATTGGATTCAAAGTTAATCAAATTATCAAATCTAGAAAATAATTCTATTTCACTCTAGGTTATTATACTTAGACGTTATTTGATATTTTATGCATGTTGAATATGAAGAATTTGAATCCATTGAAGATTTTCTAATGTATATGGCATCAGCTGCTCCGCCAATGAAAAATACGTTACCAATTAATTCTTACAAAGGACATGTGATGTCTTTTATTCCGTTAAGTCCTACTACTGGAGAAACATATCTCATGCTTTATGCAAAGGGTTCTCTTGAGCCTGGAATTTATGAATTTGATGTTGCGTCAAAGTCGTTTAAAAAAGTTGAAGCTGTAGAGAGGGCGGACAAAGTTTACTTTATTTCTATAACGCCAATAAGAAATACTATAGCTGATATTGCTATTGAAAATCTTTAAAAATAGTACCCCTATCTGTATTCTCAATTCTTCCTAACCAAACCATTTCTGTTTGCATTCAGATTAAATTCTCTAGTTTCTGGTTGCATCTTTCTCCCATTTCCAATCTTATCTTGACGTATTGAAGATCGTAATCGATTATTCCTCAACACATTAAATCGATAATATATCTACATCTTCTCAAAAGTATCTAGATGTTCTATTTTTATTGAAAATCTATAGTTTCTTTGTTTGAATTTTAGGTACGGATACAGATCTGCTTCTTGCATATTTATCGATAATTTGATCTGGAGTTCGCCCATTGAAAAGATCTTTACACAATCCTCGCAAATATCTCATAATGGCCCATGTTCCTGCTTTGAGAATTCCATACATGAATACCTTCATCGGTGGACCATATGTTTTGTTTCTGAGAATAATAGGAATAATGTCATTAATTACTCGTAAGTTATTCTCCCAACATTTCCAAAATAATGTAAATTGAGCTTCATTTAAGTTTCCAAAATGCATTGAATTCTTTTCACTGAAGTCTTGATAAAGTAATGGTGCGACCAATCCTCTGAAATCCATTTCTCTAAAGTCATTCATCATATCTATGGTATATTGAACGTCATCTGGAGTTTCATCAGGCCAACCAATAATGATTGTCGCAGCTGGGAACCAGTGATTTTCATTTAGAATTTTTGCCCCCTCTCTTACAACACTTCCCCATTCTTCTGGTGCAAATGGCTTTGTTTTAACTCCGAGATGTTTTTTTACCATTGCTGGTGATACTGTTTCAATTCCAAGATTAGTTGCAAGCCATCTGCCTGTTTTGTCTTGCTCATTAACATGGGAGATTTGCTGCATCAATATAGGATCTGCTGCAACTGCTGAAAATGTCATATGTGTGGTTCCGATAAAGTTTGCTCCTAATCCTTTGAGTCCTTTCCATAAATCTACAATGGCATCTCTGTTTGGAACAAAGTCTCTATTGTCACATCCATAAAGTAGCATTTCATCAGAATGCAACCAAACAGAATCAAATCCATAATCTAAGTTAGTTTTAGCCTCATGTTGCAATCTTTCCAATGGAAGATCTTTCTTTGATCTTTTATTTACATCACAAAAGTCACATCCTCTTCCGCACCCTCTCATTGCTTCAATCAATGAATTAATTGTTGGACCTTCGATGACTGGGATGTTTTCAAGATTTCTTACAAAGCAATGCATTAGTTCTGGGGCATCATTTTTTTCCAAATCTTGGAATAAATCTATCGCTAACTCGTCTGCTTCCCCAACTACAACTGTATCAATTCCATGTATTTTCATTCTATCTGACTTTGCTAATTCCCATGCTCCATTACCTCCAACTACGACTTTAAAATCATATTTCTTTTTTAACTGAATTATGCTTGCACACATTTTTTTAAATTTCATTGCAACATAGGATAATTTTTCTGGGGACATAGTAGTAGTAACTGGTGCCATTCCTAATGGATCCATAACGTTAATTCCGACAACTTTGGTGTCTGGACCAATTGATTTACTAAGCATTTCTGGATGTGCCATGAATACGTCTTCTCTTTTGTATCCGCCTTGAATCAAAGAACTCTCAATTCTTCTTAATCCGACTTGGGCAACTTTTACCTCTCCTGTGATTGGGTCAGTTTCGACTGAAGGGCAAAACACTTTATCAAAAACCCACTCTGGCAGAACCTCATATGGTCCACATGCAATAAATCCATAAAGAAAATTTCCTCTATAATTTGTCATTAAACTACGATCAGCAGTAAGTACAACACGTTTGCCAGCCAATTACCCAACTTCTTTTATGTATGCTATATATCATTTACGAGATGGTGACTTAAAATTCTAGCTGGAATAATTTTTTCTGATGGCTCTGTTTGCAATATTTGCAGCTATGCCTCCAGCAGCTATACCATTATCAATATTCACAACTGATAATCCAAGAGAACAACTTTGAAGCATTGATGCAAGAGCAGCTATTCCTTTTTCTCCATATCCATATCCTACAGATGTTGGAATTCCTATGATTGGGATGTCTACTAGTGTAGATACGAGTGTAGCTAAGGCTCCCTCCATTCCTGCTGCAACTATGATGCAATCTACATCTTCGTTTATCATTTTTTTTAAAATTGGAAATACTCTCTGGATTCCAGCTACTCCTACATCATAACTTGTAATACACTTACAATTCATTGCTTCGCACATTAATCTTGATTCTTCCGCAACCCCAATATCTGATGTACCTGCAGTCATTATTCCCACCTTACCCCCGTGAAATTTAATTGGTTTTTTAAACAATAACAATGATGATGATTTCTTTCCCGTCTTAATTTTCACTTTTAATTTCTTAGAGAATGATAGTATTTTTGTATAATCTTCTTTTTTGATTCTTGATATTATTACTGAGTTTGTTTTTTCTATTGTTTTTTTAACTATTTTTTTTATTTCGTCTAGTTCTTTAGTTTCTGCAAAAATTACTTCTGGAATTCCTCTTCGTTTTTTTCTACTTATGTCAATTTTGACAAAACCTTCAATTTCTTCAATTGAATAAAGTGACAAAAGTTTCTTTGCATTATTTACTGATATTTTTCCTTTCTCTAATGATTGTAAAATTTCATGAATTTCCATTGATGAATTTTGTTTGTTATTCTAATAAAATGCTTAGATTTCAATACCTGAAATAGCACTCTTTACGTTTTCTACTCCTTTATTGAAAACTTGCTTTTCCTCATCATTTAGATCTAATTCAATAATTTTCTCCACGCCTTTCTTTCCGATGATTGCTGGAACTCCAATTGTGACATCTGAATGTCCGTATTCCCCATCAAGATAAGTTGCAACTGGAATGACTTGTTTTCTGTCTCTTACCATCGATTCAATAATTGCAGAAATTGCATTACCTGGAGCATGAACTGTAGCGCCTTTTAATTCAATTACCTTGGCTGCAACTTGTTTTGTATCTAGAATTATTTCGTCTAATTTTTCTTTTGGGAGAAATGATGATAAGGGAATTCCTGATACTGATGAAAATCTTGGTAATGGTAACATATTTTCTCCGTGTTCACCAATTACCAATGCTCTGATAGAATCTCGTGAATGTCCAGTTGCTTCATGGATAAATTGTCTAAATCTTGACAAATCTAACATTCCACCCATGCCGAATACTCTACTCTTATCAAATCCTGAAACTTTGTAAGTAATGTAAGCCATAGGGTCTAATGGATTAGTAACTGGGATTATCATGGCATCGTCTGCATATTTTTTTACATTTTCTACAACGCTTTTTACAATTGATGCATTAATTTTCAGAAGATCCATTCTTGTCATTCCTGGTTTTCTTCCAGAACCTGCAACCACTACTACTACGTTTGATCCCTTCATATCTGCAAAATTATTTGAACCTTTGACTTCAACATCAATTCCTTGTTCAGATAGCATATGATTGATATCCATTGCTTCTCCTTGAGGAAGTCCTTTAGCCACATCAAGTAATAATATTTGATCATCTAATCGTTTTAGAGCTGAGAATAATGCTGCATCTCCGCCTACTTTGCCTGAACCAATTATAGTAATCATGAAAATTAGTCTTTTTTTTGAATAATTAAATCTAATGAAATTCGTGAAATATTAGTCGAGTTTATAAGCATTTTTGATAATTTTGAAACATGGTTCTTGTAATTGATCCTCAGATTGCAGGTATATCTGGAGATATGCTTCTCTGTTCCTTAGTAGATCTTGGTGCTGATAAAAATAAGATTATTTCCGGAATTAAGCAATCTGAAAAGTTTTTTTCTAATTCTTCTATAAAAAAAATTGATTTTGAAAAAACCCAAAAACATGGAGTTAATTCTGTCTATTTAATTTTAGAAATTAATGAAGATGTTCATGAAAGAAAAGGTTCTGAAATTAAAAATGCAATTTTTAAATCTGTGCAAGAAATTAACCTATCTTCAAAGGCAGTATCTTTTGCCATATCTTGTATTGATACACTAATTTCTTCAGAATCTATAATTCATGGAGTTTCTGAAGAATTAGTTCATTTTCACGAGGCATCAAGTATAGACACTCTGGTGGATATTGTAGGTATTACCATTGCATTGGAAGATCTAGGATTGTTTGATGAAAAAATTGTTTGTTTGCCTATTTCTGTTGGAGGCGGTTCTGTGACTTTTTCACATGGAACAATGTCTAATCCAGCAAATGCCATTCTTGAGATCTTTAAAAATTCAAATCTTGAAATTAAAGGAAATGATGCAAATGAGGAACTCACAACTCCTACTGGAGCCTCTATTTTAGTAAATTTAGTAGATGAATCTATAAAATTTTATCCTCAATTAAAGTTGGAATCTATTGGTTATGGAGCAGGACAAAAAGATTTTAAAACTTTTTCCAATGTTTTGAAAATTGTAAGAGGAACTGAAAATGATTTTGAAATGGATTCTGTAAAAATACTTGAAACAAATGTTGATGATGTTTCTGGTGAAATTTTAGGTAATTTGATTGAAAAAATTATGGAACAAGGAGCAAGAGATGTGTCAATTTATCCTGGAGTTACTAAAAAAGGCAGACCTACAAATCTTATATGTATAATTTGCATTAGTGAAACTGTTGATGAAATAATTGATTTACTAGTTTTAGAAACTGGAACTTTGGGAATTAGAATTTCAGATTCTAATAGATTCATTGTTCCTAGAACAAAACATGATGTTTCAATTATTCTGAATGGTAAATCATTTAAAGTGCATTACAAAAAATCGTCATTTAAAGGTAAAATTAATTTTAAAATAGAATTTGATGATTTGAAAAAAATCTCTAATGTTGTTGATAAATCAATTAAAGAAACGGAAATTTTATTGAGAAGAGAAATTGAAAAATTGGAGACCAATTAATGACAAAACTTGATGAACTTGTGAATTGGTTTGAAGACAAAAATAAAGTCATGATTGCCCTTTCGGGTGGAGTTGATAGCGCACTTGTTGCATATGCTGCATTTCAAAAACTTGGTTCTTCAGCTATTGCAGTCACTGCTGATTACAAAACTTTATCTGTTGAGGAACTAGATACTGCTAAACAGATATGTGCTGAAATTGGTATTGAACAATTTTTTTTAGATTATAGTGAACTTGAGAATGAAAACTTCACAAAAAATGATTCTGATAGGTGTTTCCACTGTAGACTGGAATTAGGAGACCATTTGATTAAATTGGCAAAAGATCAAAATGTGGAAATTATTGTAGATGGAACCAATCTTGATGATTTAGGTGATTATAGACCTGGAATTAAGGCATTAAAACTAAATGGAATTAGGAGCCCTCTTGTAGAGACTAATTTTTCAAAATCTCAAATTCGTAAATTTGCTAAGTTGGTTGGGTTATCTGTATTTGACAAGCCATCAAATTCATGTTTGGCTTCACGAATTCCTTGGGGTCAAAGAGTAACTGCTGAAAAATTAACTCGAATTGAATATGGTGAAAATATAGTTAAACAACTTATGCACGTGAAACAAGTTCGAGTTCGAGATATTGATGGTTCTGCAAAAATTGAAGTCGAGAAACAAATGCTATCTAAATTTGATGACATTATTTTGAAACAAATTACTGAAAAATTACAGATGATTGGTTTTACTTCTGTTGAAGTTGATCCGGAAGGCTATAAACCTGGAAAAATTAATGTGATTGTAGATTGATATATCTGGATAATGCTGCATCTACTCAAATTCATGAGGATGTTTTAACTTCAATGCTACCTTACCTTAAAGAACAATATGGTAATGCATCATCCATTCATAAATATGGCAGAATGGCTCGTAAGGCAATTGAAAAATCTAGGAAACAAATTGCATCATTGATTAATGCTGATCCTTCTGAAATTTTAATCACTTCTGGTGGTACTGAATCAAACAATACTGTATTGAGAGGAATTCCTATGGCAAATACCTCTAGTAATATCATTACTTCTTCAATTGAACATGATGCAATTTTAGAGCCTTGTAAACGATTATCTCAAAATGGATTAGAAATTAGGTATTTGCAGGTTGACAAATTTGGAATGATTGATCCTTCTGAACTCAAAAATCATATCTCTGATAATACTTGCCTTGTTTCAATAATGTTTGGAAACAACGAAGTTGGCACTGTTCAAAAAATTTCTAAAATATCTCAAATCTGCCATGAAAAAAAAATCCCTTTTCACACTGATGCTGTTCAGACTATTGGCAAGATCCCTATTGATGTCAAAGAATTAGGCGTAGATTTACTGTCTATTTCTTCTCATAAACTTCATGGTCCTAAGGGTGTAGGTGCATTATATGTCAAAAATGGTATCCAAATTAATCCTATAATTTTAGGAGGTGGTCAAGAACATGGATTACGTTCTGGTACTGAAAATGTTGCAAATGTTGTAGGGTTTGGTAAAGCATGTGAAATTGCTAAAAATAACTTGGCTGAAAATATAGTATATGTTACAAAACTTCGTGATCTTTTAATTAAAAAAGTTTTGGATGAAATTCCTGAAGTCACTTTAAATGGAGATCCTAAATCTAGATTGCCCAACAATGCTCATTTTACATTTCTTGGTGTCAACGGTGAGGATCTAATTATCAAACTTGATGAATATGGAATTGCTGCATCTACGGGTTCGGCATGTTCTGTAAACACTCAAAGGGCTTCACATGTTTTACATGCAATGGGATTTTCACATGAACAGATTACTGGTTCTTTGAGATTAACTCTCGGAATCTTCAATAATGAAAAGGAAATTGATCAAACAGTGGATTCACTAAAAAAAATTGTTGAAGAACTAAGATCAGTATCGCCGTTTAAAGAAAAATATTCTTTTACATCCAAAAATTAAATTGTAATTCCTAATTTGTTTCTTGAAATTAGTATGGTGATCATTATTCCCATGATCAGTATCACCATAACAATATTTCCAAATTCTGGAATTACGTAGGTTCCGATTATTTCTATATTTGAATCACCTTGTAAAAAATTAATTGATATTACTCTGGATTCTCCACCTACTAATGATGTTTCTTTTGGATTTATCTCAATTCCATCTATTAGTACTATGAATGTGTCATCTTTACCATTTTGTTTTTCAGCTCCTATGAACTCTCTTGGTAGATCTAATGTGATTATTCCTTCGTCAGTGGCATCTATTTGAGCTGTTAATGCAAATGTTTCTGCGTCTATCATCATGTTTTTGAGAGTGCCTCCTTTGATAGTATACTCTACGTCAAATGTTCCATGACTTCCTGCATCTACTTCAAAATTTGTTGTTGTTAAAATTATTTCTGATTTTGGAGAATAAGAAAATTCAGATTCTACTGCAGTTCCTCCTCCAACTTCATATGACGCTTTTACTAGATATGTGCCTGTTTTTTTCCACTGAGGACCTTCTGCAAGTACTGTGTATGAATAACTTCCATCTTTTGCAACTATAATTTGTGCAATTTCTACCATGTTGCCTTCTGAAAATAATTGTAATACAACATTTACCCCATCTATTGGAGTTTCTACTTTTCCTGAAATTACGATGGTATCTCCTTCATCATAGTGATTATCATCTGTTTGAACAGAAATTGGAGGTTCTTGAGCAAAAGCTGTTCCAGTAAAAATCATCAGTAATAATATGAGGCCATAAAATATTCTCAAACCCACAAAGTTTTCAATACTTATTTGTATATTTCCTTTACTATTAAAAAATGAAAAAAATTGTGTGACTTTTAGTATCTTGGTATAATGCTGAGTCTTGATTTTGCAGAAACTGCAATTATTGAGATAATTGCTACTGCTAGAATCATAGCTGCGATTGTACCAAATTCTGGAATCACATGGGTACCGATTATTTCAATTGTTTCAGTGCCGGCTGGGAACATTACTGTTACTTTATTTCCAGTAATTTCACATTCAGGTTCATTACATTCTTCTCCATCAATTAGTACCATGAAGATACCTTCTTGGATTGTTGCTGATGGTGATACTGTTAATGTTCCGTCATCTTCGGCATTGATGCTAATGACAATTGAATTGTCATTAGTATTGAGGGTTGCACTAGTTATCATTCCACCTGAAATGCTAAATGGTATGCATTGACCACTTGCAGATAGTTCATTAGAACCACATTGCTTATCATTTGTTGGTGCACTGTAAATTTGTGTATATGCAACTCCACCAGTTAGTTCAACTTTGGCTTTGTTACTTTTTTCAACACTGCCATAGTTTGCTTTAATGGTGTAGGTACCGTCGTATTTCCATATTGCACCTGCTGTGCTTAGTGTTGTCTCAAAACTGCCATCTTCTGCTACATCGAGTTGATCAACTGTAACGATGGAATTTAGAGGGCTAATCACAGTAATTGTAACTGGAAATCCGGATGTGTTTGCTACTTGGCCTGTTACGATAATAATGTCATTATGACCATAATCTGTTTTGTCTGTCCAAACAGATACCGGGGTTGCATCAAGTAAACTTTGTTTTGCTGTTACTCTTGCATCCTCCATGGAACACCCTACACATGCTTCAGGAATTTCTGCTGCATATGCTGATGACATAGTTAAAGTACCGACTGCAGTTATTAAGGCTAGTAACGCGAATGTCGTACGGTTGTACATCTTGTTGCGATTTGTACCTGTCTCTATTTATGTATATTTAAAAATGAGAAAAAAATTGTGTGACTTTTAGTATCTTGGTATAATGCTGAGTCTTGATTTTGCAGAAACTGCAATTATTGAGATAATTGCTACTGCTAGAATCATAGCTGCGATTGTACCAAATTCTGGTACTACAACTCCGTCCAATATGTCTACTTCAGTTGAAACAGTATATTTTGGATCATCAAATTGTTGTACAGTTACAGTGTAAAAACCATCTTGTTTCCATAATGATCCTCCTACTGCAATTTTAGCAGCGAATTCTCCACTAAGCATTGGTGATATTTGATCAACTGTTACCACATTTCCGTTTGGTGCTGTTACGGTTACTGTGATATCTTGACTTACTCTATCCGTCAATCCTGTGACTTCAAACATTGTAGAACCATTTTCGATCATAATTGCATCAAGTATGAGTCCTGCATCTGTTGCAGCATTGTTTTGAGGCAATGTGAAAACTCCTTCCATGTTAGATTCTGTTATGGAAGTTCTTTCAGTCATGCCATTTACTACTTCAACAAGAACATTTAGTGTGTATAATGAATTATTTCCTATACCTTGCATTACTGTAATTTTATAAAGTCCATCCTCAGTCCATGTTGGTCCGACTTTGAATTCTTTTACAAATTTACCATTACTATCTGGTGAAATTTGATCAACAGATACGACACTCATATTCGGAGATGTTACTCTAAATGTGACATCTGTAAGACTTGAAACTGTTTCGCCTATTACAGTGATTGTATCTGAGCCTTTATCGGCTGTTGCCATGATAGACATCCCTTGACTTTGTTGTGCAAAAGCATCTTGTTGAATTGAAGTCATTGAAACTAATGACAATGCCATGAGAGCGATTGCCATTGATGTTGTAGAACGTCTAAAATTCATCCTAATTTCATCCAGCATTATTGCTATTTATGTATATTTAAAAATAGAAAAAAGATGAAATTTAGTATCTTGGTATAATACTAAGTCTTGATTTTGCAGAAACTGCAATTATTGAGATAATTGCTACTGCTAGAATCATAGCTGCGATTGTACCAAATTCTGGGACTACAAAGGTACCGATTATTTCAATCTCTTCAGCTCCTACTGGAAATGCTATGGTAAGTGTTCTGTCTGTTGATGTTGTTGTTTCATCAAACTCTACTTCTTCTCCATCAATTAAGACGAAAAAGTCGTCATCTCCACCATTAATTGTTGCATCTAATACTGATCTAGGGATTGTGAGTGTGAGTGAACCATTGCTTGTGGCATCAATAGATATGATTAGTGAATTTGCTTCCACATCAGGTGAAATGCCTAATAGTTTTCCACCTGTAATTTCATATCCTATTAAATCATTGGAACCTTGAACTGAAACTGTAGTATCAGTTACTGTGGATGGCTCTTTAGTTGGAATAATTGTAGAACCTCCAAATTCAAATGATGTTTCTGTTGTTCGATTCACAGTTCCATATGTTACTGTAATCAAATAGATTCCTTCTGTTTTCATTAATCCTCCACCGGCTGTATGTTCCATACTGAATTTTTTGTCTGCACCTACTGTCTCTTGTGCAACTCTTACAATATTTCCATTAGGGGCCTTGATGATTATACTAACTGGAGTTCCTGAATACAGATCTCTCACTTCACCTGTTACTAGAATTGTTTCACCTTCTGAATAGGAAGATTTGTCTGTAGTAACAACGATTGAGCTTTGTTGTCCAAATGCTGGTGTTATACCAATACTTGCAACCAAAATTGCAGTTAAGGCAAACACCGATAGATGGGCTTTCATTATTTTTACGCTCAGATCTGGACTATTTAAGGTTGTGAAAAAATTTGTTGACTAAATAGAAAAAGACTCTTTTCCACCCAGTTTCAAATTACATATATATTAACCCGAGCGTGAATTTTTGACAGTTTGTGTGTTTTCATTAGTGTTACATGTTATGTTCGATGTGGGGTATTCTAAATGGCAACTAAGAAAAACCAAGTACTAGTACCTGATCATGTTTACGTTCCAAAACATGAAATTATTACTAAACAAGAAGCTGAAGAAGTTTTAAAAAAATACAATTGTAAACCAACCGAATTACCATTAATATTTACAAACGATCCTGCAATTTTAGGACTTGGTGTAAAACCAGGAGATATGATAAAAATTACTCGAAAAAGTCCAACAGCTGGTGAAAGTCTCTATTATCGATATGTGGTGGAAATCTAAATGGTAGACCATTCAACTAAACGATGGCCAGTAATTCAAGATATCTTGAAACGTGAAGGTATTGCTCGTCAACATCTAAACTCGTTTGATGAATTTTTGGACAGAGGATTTCAAAGTATAATAAATGAAGTTGGGCAAATTGATATTGAAAATGCAGAATATCCTTACAAAATTCAATTAGGCAAAGTTAAACTTCAACAACCAAGAATGATGGAGCTTGATGGTTCTATCACACATATTACTCCAGCTGAAGCAAGACTGAGAAATGTTTCTTATTCTGCACCTGTTATGATGGAGGCTAGTGTTCTAGAAGATGGACGAATTTTAGAATCTAGATTTGTACATATTGGAGACGTACCAGTAATGGCGAAATCAAATGCATGTATTTTACATAATTTTTCTTCCCAAAAATTAATTGAACATGGTGAAGATCCTCAGGATCCTGGTGGTTATTTTATCATCAATGGTTCAGAACGTGTAATTGTTGGATTAGAGGATCTTTCTTACAATAAAATAATTGTTGATAGAGAAACTGTCGGTGGTAATATTGTTTTCAAAGCTAAAGTTTATTCTTCAATTGTTGGCTATCGTGCAAAACTAGAACTTGTCATGAAAAATGACGGATTAATTGTTGCCAGAATTCCTGGGTCACCTGTTGACATCCCAGTTGTTACATTGATGAGATCTCTTGGATTGGAGTCTGACAGAGAAATCGCATCTGTAGTTTCGTTGGTTGATGATATTCAAGATGAATTAGAAGGCTCTTTTGAGAAAGCAGGAGATGTTCCAACATCAAAAGATGCTATTGTTTATATCAGTAAAAGAATCGCACCTGGAATGTTAGAGGAATTTCAAATTAAACGTGCTGAAACATTACTTGATTGGGGGCTTTTACCGCACTTGGGTAAACATATAGAAAATAGAAAAGAAAAAGCTCAATTTTTGGGTGAAGCAGCTTGCAAATTATTGGAGTTAAAACTTGGTTGGATTACTCCTGATGATAAAGATCATTACGGAAATAAAGTAATTAAATTTGCAGGACAAATGTTGGCAGATTTGTTTAGAACTGCGTTTAGAAATTTAGTTAGAGATATGAAATATCAACTTGAACGTTCTGGTCAAAAACGTGGAATTAATGCAGTTGCTGCAGCAATACGTCCAGGAATTATCACTGATAAATTAAACAATGCAATTGCAACAGGAAATTGGGGGCGAGGTCGAGTTGGTGTTACTCAATTACTTGATAGGACAAATTACCTTTCAACAATTAGCCATCTTAGAAGAATTCAATCACCATTAAGTAGAACTCAACCAAACTTTGAAGCAAGAGATTTGCATGCGACTCATTTTGGAAGAATTTGTCCTAGTGAAACTCCTGAGGGCTCAAACTGTGGTTTGGTTAAAAATTTAGCATTGTCTGGAATTATTTCAGTAAACGTACCCTCTGAGGAAATTGTAGAAAAACTCTATGATCTTGGCACTGTTCATTTCTTTGATGCAAAAGAAGATTTGAAAAAAGATGGAACTAGAATATTCGTAGATGGTAGATTGATTGGTTATTACAAAGATGGTGGTGATTTAGCACAATCTCTTAGAGATTTAAGAAGAAACTCAAAGATTCATCCACATGTTGGGGTCTCTTTCCATAAATCTGAAATTGAAGGATCAACAAAAAGATTGTATGTTAATTGCAATGCAGGTAGAGTATTACGTCCATTAATTATTATCAAAGATAATAAATCGCTACTAACTTCTGAGTTATTAGATAAAATTTCAAAGAAACTTCTTTCGTGGACTGATCTTCTGAGAATGGGAATTTTGGAAGTAATTGATGCAAATGAAGAAGAAAATTGCTATGTCACTTTAGACGAAAAAGATACAAAGAAACATACTCATTTGGAAGTATTTCCACCATCAATACTGGGCGCAGGAGCTTCTATCATTCCATATCCTGAACATAATCAATCTCCAAGAAATACCTACGAATCTGCAATGGCAAAACAAAGTTTAGGCTTTTCAACACCTATGATGAATACAAGTACCTATGTTAGGCAACACCTAATGTTATACCCTCAAGTTCCAATTGTTAATACAAAAGCAATGAAACTTTTGGGATTGGAAGATAGACCTGCCGGTCAAAATTGTGTTGTTGCAGTATTGCCATTTGATGGTTACAACATTGAAGACGCTATTGTATTGAGCCAATCATCAGTTGACAGAGGTTTAGGTAGAACTTTCTTCTTTAGAATTTATGATGCTGAAGCAAAACAATACCCTGGTGGAATGCGTGATAGCTTTGAAATTCCTAATGCTGAAGATAACATTAGAGGTTACAAAGGTGAACGCGCTTATAGATTACTTGAAGATGACGGTGTGGTTGCATCTGAATCCCCAGTTAAAGGTGGAGATATTTTGATTGGAAAAACCAGCCCTCCAAGATTTATGGAAGAGTATAGGGAATTCGAATCTTCTGGTCCGTACAGACGAGATACATCAATTGGTGTAAGGCCTTCTGAAGCTGGGGTAATTGACACTGTAGTTATGACTCAATCTAATGAAGGAGGGAAAATGTATAAAATTAGGGCAAGAGATATGAGAATTCCTGAAATTGGTGATAAATTTGCATCTCGACATGGACAAAAAGGTGTACTTGGAATTTTAGCTAAAGCAGAAGATTTGCCATACACTGCAAATGGAATGTCCCCTGATGTTTTGATTAATCCTCACGCATTCCCTTCAAGAATGACAGTTGGAATGATGATGGAATCTATTTGTGGTAAGGCAGCTGCATTACGTGGAAAAAGATTTGATGGTTCTGCATTTGTGGGAGAAAAAATGCCTGAAGTTAAAGAAGTAATGGATAGCCACGGTTTTGAATATTCTGGTAAAGAAACAATGTATGATGGTAGAACTGGGAAACCATTCCCAGTGGATGTTTTCATTGGTGTTGTATATTATCAAAAATTACACCACATGGTTGCAGATAAAATTCATGCAAGAGCTCGTGGACAAGTTCAGATGTTAACCAAACAACCAACTGAAGGAAGAGCAAGAGGTGGTGGATTAAGGTTTGGTGAAATGGAGAGAGATTGTTTAATTGCTTATGGTGCTTCAATGATTCTTAAAGATAGATTGTTAGATGAATCTGACAAATCTGATATCTTTGTATGTGAAAGATGTGGTTTAGTTGCATATCATGATGTTAAACAAAGAAAGTACGTATGCAGAGTTTGTGGTGATAAAGCCAAGGTATCTTCTGTTTCTGTAGCTTATGCATTCAAATTATTATTGCAAGAAATGCAAAGTCTTAATGTTGCGCCACGATTACTGATTAAGGAGAAAATTTAATGTCTGTTCAAGCAATTAAAGCAATTGATGGAATTCGATTTTCAGTATGGTCTCCGACTGAAATTAGAAAATATTCTGTAGCAGAAATTACTGCTCCTGAAACATATGATGAAGATGGGATGCCTGTGCAAGGAGGTCTTATGGATGGTAGACTTGGAACTCTTGAGCCTGGACAAAAATGTCTTACATGTGGAAACACTGCTGCAAGATGTCCTGGACACTTTGGACATATTGAACTTGCAGAACCAATTTTACACATTGCATTTATTGATAATATTTACAAATTATTACAATCAACATGTCGTTCATGTGCACGACTTAAAGTACCTAAAGAAGATCTTGATGCATTTCAAAAAATTAAAGACAAACATGCAGCTTATACTGTAATCTCACAAAAACGAATTCCAGAACAAATTATTGAAAAAGCAAAAAAAGCAAAAGAATGTCCTCATTGTGGAAAAACCCAATATGAATTAGTTTTTACAAAACCTACAATCTTTGTAGAGAAAACTGAAATTGGCGAACACAGATTATTGCCAATTACAATTAGAGAAAGATTTTCACAAATTATTGATGAAGATTTAGAGTTATTATCTTATGATCCAATTACTGCTAGACCTGAATGGTTTATTCTACAAGCGTTACCTGTTCCGCCAGTAACTGTTAGGCCTTCAATTATTCTTGAAACCGGAATCAGATCTGAAGATGATCTAACACACAAAATGGTAGATATCATCAGAGTTAATCAAAGACTGAAGGAAAGTAAAGAAGCCGGAACTCCACCATTAATTGTTCAAGACTTGGTTGATTTGTTACAATATCATTCCACGACATACTTTGATAACGAAGTTTCTGGAATCCCACAAGCTCATCATCGTTCAGGACGTCCACTCAAAACATTAACTCAACGACTAAAAGGAAAAGAAGGAAGATTTAGAGGTTCACTATCTGGAAAAAGAGTTGACTTTTCAAGTAGAACTGTAATCTCACCAGATCCTAATTTGGATTTGTCTGAAGTTGGAGTTCCTGAACAAGTTGCAATGAAATTAACTATTCCTGAAATTGTTACTGAATGGAACATTAATCGAATGAAAAAATTAGTAATTAATGGACCTGAAAAACATCCAGGTGTAAACTATATTGTGAGGCCTGATGGTGTAAAGATTAGATTAGATTTTGTAGAAGATCGTTCTACAATTGCTGAAACTCTTGAGGTTGGATATTTGATTGAAAGGCATCTTTCAGATGGGGATATTGTTATGTTCAATAGACAACCATCACTTCACCAGATGTCTATCATGGCTCACTATGTGAGAGTACTTCCAGGTAAAACTTTCAGGTTACATCCATCTGTATGTCCACCATACAATGCAGACTTTGATGGTGATGAGATGAATCTTCACGTTCCTCAAAGTGAAGAAGCAAGAGCAGAAGCAATTCTTTTGATGAGAGTTCAAGATCAGTTAATTTCTCCAAGATATGGTGGTCCAATTATTGGAGCACTAAGAGACTTCGTAACTGGTGCATATCTTCTAACTAAAGATGACACTACTTTATCTATTCAAGAATTTTCAAACTATGCAATGTTGGGTGGTTATGTTGGTGCACTTCCAAAACCTGGTACCAAAACAAAAGATGGTCCTGCGTATACTGGTAAACAGTTATTCTCATTATTTCTTCCAAAAGATTTCAACTATGTACTTACTTCAAAATGGTCAAAGGGAACAAAGGGTCCAGAAAAAGATGTTGTAATTAAAAACGGTGAATTAATCAGTGGTGTAATTGATAAAACATCCATTGGTGCAGAAGAACCAGAAAGTGTCTTACACAGAATTACAAAAGACTATGGAAACGCAGCTGGTAAAACTTTCTTAAACTCTATTCTTATCATGGTGAAACAATTCATTACGCACTATGGTTTCAGTTATGGCTATGGTGATCTTGAGGTTCCAGAAAAGAACGTACAACAAATTCTAGATGACATTCAAGTAACTTATGATACTGTATCTGATTTAACTGATCAATATGAAAAAGGAACTCTAAAACTAACTAGGGGTATGAAAGCAGAAGAAGCTTTAGAAGCTTACATTGTTAATGAGTTGGGTAAAGCAAGAGAGAAAGCAGGTGCTACTGCAAATAACTCTCTAGATGATGGTAATGCTGGAAAAATCATGGCCACAACTGGTGCCAGAGGTTCGGCACTTAATGTAGGTCAGATGGCTGGTGCTTTGGGACAGCAATCAAGAAGAGGAAACAGGATGAATGATGGCTATAGTAATCGTGCATTAACACACTATCAAGAACATGATAGTAATCCAGATGCACATGGATTTGTAAAATCAAATTATAGGACAGGTCTTACAGCTTTGGAATTCTTCTTTCACGCAATGGGTGGTCGTGAAGGACTAGTAGATACTGCAGTTAGAACTCAACAAAGTGGTTACATGCAGCGTAGACTGATTAATGCTTTAGAGCACATTAGATTAGAGTATGATGGAACTGTAAGGGATCCACATGGACACATTGTTCAATTCCTTTATGGCGAAGATGGAATCGATGTGCAAAAAAGTGATCATGGTGAAGCATTTAATGCAAGTAGATTGGCAGAATCCCAAACCATTACTGATTCTGGAAAGAAAGCAACTAAAGATGAGATTGACATATTAGCCAAAAAATACACAAAAACATTCAATCCGAGATTAATTAGTCTTGTAACTGATGCTTTACAGAAATCCAATTTGAGTAAAGATGGTGTTGAAGCAGTATGTAAGAAAGGACTTTCATTATACAATAAAGCAAAGGTTGAACCTGGCCAAGCAGTGGGAATTGTCACAGCACAATCCATTGGTGAACCTGGCACTCAGATGACTTTGAGAACTTTTCACTTTGCAGGAATTAAAGAAAGGAACGTTACATTGGGTCTTCCAAGATTAATTGAACTAGTTGATGCTCGAAAGAAACCTGTAACTCCAACTATGGATATTTACCTTGATAAGGAATCAAAGAAATCACGAGAAAAAGCAATTGAGGTTGCACGAAATGTATTACAAACTAATGTTAGTGCACTAGTTGCTGATACTGAAACAGATTATTCTACAAATATTAAATTAATTATGAGTACTAACAGACTAAATGAAAGAGGGTGTTCTATGGCTGAAGTAGAAGCCGCACTCTCATCTAACAAAAAATTCAAAATGGAGATTACAGGAGAATTAATCACCTTGAATCTGGTAGACGAATCTGATACGGCAACTGCAATTGCAATTAGAAATAAAGTTCTTAAGACCATTGTTAAAGGAGTTCCAGATGTTGAACGAGTTACACTAGTTCAAAAAGATGAAGAGTGGGTTATTCAAACAACCGGTTCTAATATTGCCAAAGTACTTGAAGTAAAAGGGATTGACAAAAAGAATGTTAGAACAAATAATGTCTTTGAAATTGCAGGAACTTTGGGAATTGAAGCTGCAAGAAATTCATTAATTGATGAACTTAATCATACATTGGGTGATCAAGGATTAGAAGTTGATAATAGATACATTATGTTAGTATCTGATTTGATGTGCTCTAGAGGTTATATGCAACAAATTGGCAGACATGGAATTGCAGGTACTAAAGATAGTGTTCTTGCAAGAGCTGCATTTGAAATTACAGTTCCAACAATTGCACGTGCCGCACTTGGTGGTGAAATTGAACAACTCAAAGGTATTACAGAAAATGTAATTGTCGGAAGTAACATTCCAATTGGTAGTGGTACTGTTGACTTATACATGCAAGTAAGCAAAAAAAACAAGAAAACTGAATAAGAATTATGGCCGATGAAATTTCTACATTAATGAGTAACAGTAAAGGCAAAGTTGTTTTACTTCGATTAAGAAATACCACCACTATCCAGGGAGCCCTAAAAGACTTTGATATTCACATGAATCTTACATTGGATGATGCTGAAAATATTACAGAGGAAAAGCATGAGAAGCTAGGGAAAATATTACTTCGTGGCGATAACATATTGGCAATTTTATTCTCTAAAGAAGAATCTTAGAAATTGTTCATCAAACAATAAATTATAATTTTCAACATGTTCCCGTTTTTATTATTTTTTTGTTACTGCCGGCATTTGGGCAATCTGCACCTGATTATGATAATCCATATTCGCCAATTTTTACAGATAAACCGGTTTATTCTTGGACTGATAAAATAAAAAAATAACTATCATATCGCCTGGTTGGAATGCCGATAGACATCTAATTGATTCAATTGGAGAAACTAATGAACATGCAATTAAAATTAGTACATCAGAACATTCTCTAGAACCCTATCGATTTACAGAAACAGATGTAAATTCTGGTATTTCTACTACAGAAGTTATCCTTACCGGTTTCATTCATGATGCAGATGGTGACGGATTTTGATACTATCCCTAGAACCGATGGAAATGGTCCTACTAGTGGATTTTTAGAAGTTGATAGAGATTCTGCAATAACTATTTCGTTTAAATTTGCAAATGGAGTTGTATTAGTTGAATCCGTACCAGTTAATTGGAATATTGGAACTATTAATTTCATTGAAGATGTTTTGGACTTGGAAAAATCTATAATCGTTAGTGTAGTTGATGTCGACATGAATCTAAATTCTGAAGCACTAGATAATTTGCCAATACAAATTTTTTCTGATTCTGATGTTGCAGGAATTAATCCTAATGCTGTAGAAATATCTGAAAGTTCATGATCTTTTATTGCAACAGTTTCACTATCTCGGAATTCTCCTTCTAGTGGAAATAGGCTTTGTTTGCTTTCAGGAGATAAAATTTTTGCCAAATATGATGATCACCCTCTACCTGAACCTTATTCTAAATTAGATAATTTGGCAATTGAAACTATTGCAACAGTTAATCTGTCTATTTCTCCAATTGAACGAATTAAAAATTCGTTAATTTCTTTCTCTGATGGATTTGGAAATCCTTTATCATCTTTTTCAACAAATTCGCAAATACAAATAGTTGGAACTATCTTAAATGAACATGATTTTAACCAAAAATTTGTTTACGTGTTTCAAGTAAAAAATGACAAAAATATTATTGAATCTTTATCCTGGATTCAGGGCAAAATTTCATTTAAACAAAGTTTAGATGTTTCTCAATCATGGAGTACCAAAAAACCTGGAATTTATGAAATAGAAACTTTTGTTTGGAATTCAGTTAATGATCCAACAGCTTTATCTCCATTTATGTCCACTATGATTACTATTCTTTGAAAAGAATAATTTCTACGTGGTTATTAAATAGAAATTCATATTTTTATTCTTGTGTTAGGAATTGTGGTTGGAGCTATCTTAGTGTTAGCCGTATTTTCTTCTGTGATTTTTCTAGATGTTTTTGCAGATTCATTAATTGTAAACTTTGATAAGAAATTTTATGACTTGGGTGATTCGCTAACTATTTCAGGAGAAATTTCAGAGGTTGGAATGCCTGTAATTGCCATGAGCATCTATGATCCTGATGGAAAAATCATATCTGCAAATAATATAGAAATTTCATCTGAAAAAACATTTGGTAAAACTTTTTTTATTGATTCCCCATTTTATAAAAAAACTGGCGAATACCTAGTCAAACTTGATTATGGAGCAATTTCTGAAAATCATTATTTCATGGTAGATGGGACTCTTTCTGAGCCTGAAATTTCAATTAAAGAAATTGTGGAACCTGAGATTATCTTACTATATACAGAAGAAAAACAATACACTGACAAAGATACAGTTAAAATTACTGGATTAGTTTCAGCAACGGATTCTCCTACAGCATTGATAGGAATCTATGATCCTTTTGGAATGCTTGCGGGATTTTATTTTGGTTCAATTGATTCTAACTTTGAATTTACTACAAGTTTTCTTGTAAAAGACGGTGTAAATTTTAGAGTTGATGGGACATATTCTGTAAAAGCACGTTATGCTGAATCTGAAGCAATTTCATTTTTTGATTATTACAAAACTCCTCCAACAGTTGTTGGAGAAAATTTCCCAGAAAATCAAATAGATGAAAATGAGCCAGTGGATGAGCCAGTGGATGAGCCAGTGGATGAAGACATCAATGATTCAAAAGATCAAACGTCTAATTTACAAACTAAAATAATTAAAGAAAAAATTTTACTAAACACAATAAAGAAAGAAAATAATCTCACTGTGGAGGATATAGAATTAGGAAAGTTGTTAAATCAAATTAAATTAGAATGTGATTCCAGCACTTACACTGATACTATTTCATATTATGATGGAATGGGTCCTGCATTGTATCGTTTATGCAAATTTGATAGCTCACTGAATTTTTTTAATGAATCATTAATCCAAAACCCCAATGATGTAGAGATTCTTGTAAACAAAGGTTCTGCTTTAGGGAAACTTGGTTATTTTTCTGATGCTATGATATACTATGATCATGCTCTTAGGGTTGATCCTGATTTTCTCCCTGCCAAAAATAACAAAGCCAACGCACTTGCAAATTTGGGAAATCCCAAGGATGCAATTTTGCTATATGATGAAGTATTGGAAGAGAATCCAAATTATCTAACTGCTAGAGAAAACCTTGAGATTTTATTATCTTCAAATCTTGATATTGATAGAACTGGTTCTATATCTAATGTTGAAGATATATCTGATCTAGAATCATCTTTTTCTGAAAATGTTGTTATTTTAGATTTAGAAAAACAGAATTCAGACAATTTTTTTGACGTAGAAATTGTATTTTCAACCTTGGGTTCGCTATTTGATTTTCTAAATTGATTTCTTAAAATCCCACGCACAATTTTTCAATAAACCTATAAAGCCCTGACAAGACGATCGACATAAGGAAAACATATGAGTAAGATACTTGAAAAATCATTAAGAGATGCCCGTAAAGAAGATAAACTGATAATGGGTGCTAAACAAGTTTTAAGCTCTATAAAAAATTCTAAGCTAGTTGTATTGTCTCAATCAATTAAAAAAGAAATGATTGAGCAAATTGAATCAGATGCAAAAAAAGAAAAAATACCTTTGGTTAACTTTCAAGGAACTTCAGTCGCATTAGGTAGACTATGTGGCTTACAATTTAGAATTTCAACAATTTCATTTACCTCTATAGATGATGCAAGTATCAAATCAATTTTAAAAGATACAGAAGCTGAGGAAAAAAATGAATAACCATAGTTTCTATAATGTAAGTTTAAATGAGACATTTTTAGTTCGGAGATAAAAAGGAATTCTTATGACGTTATCAATTAAACTCTCAACTGATCAAATGCGAATGATGTCTCTTTTTCAAAATGTTACTGGTGCAACTGCACGTGATTGTGTGGAAGATGAAAAACAAGATAGGGTAATTTTTGTAGTTAATACTGGTAAAATGGGACTTGCAATTGGTAAAGGTGGCATCCATATCAAATCATTACAAAATATTGTTAAGAGAAATGTTGAGTTGGTAGAATTTGATGAAGATCCTGCCAAATTCTTGACCAATTTACTTAATTCTAAACTAATTTCTGAAGTAAAAATAAATAAACGAGCTGATGGCACAAAACAGGCAATAGTAATGGTAGACCCAAGAAAGAAAGGAATTGTAGTTGGAAGAGAGGGTAGAAATGCTGAGAAAGCAAGACTCCTTGCAAAACGATATTTTGATATTAGTAGTGTATTGATTAATAGTCCTGAACGGGCAACTTTGGAGATGTAGAAGATGAGAAAATCACCTCTTGGATTATTTGCTGGCAGAGTTCTTACAATCAAAAAGAAGAAACAAAGATGGGCAATATCCACTTACAAAAGAAGAAAATTGGGTATTGATAAAAAATCCGATCCTCTGGGTGGTTCACCACAAGGACGTGGTATTGTTTTAGAAAAAGTTGGTATTGCTGCAAAACAGCCAAACTCTGCTATTAGAAAATGTGTTAGAGTTCAATTAATTAGAAATGGTAAATCTGTAACAGCCTTTTTGCCAAGAGACGGTGCAATGAACTTCATTGATGAACACGATGAGGTTACAATTGAAGGAATGGGTGCAACACAGGGAGGTGCAATGGGGGATATTCCTGGTGTTAGATTTAAAGTTTCTAAAGTTAATGGTACATCACTTCATGAATTAGTAATTGGCAAGAAAGAGAAACCAAGGAGATAGAAATGGCTGAAACTAAAAACTTGTTGTTATTTCGAAAATGGGATTTATCTAACATTGAAGTTGTAGATCCTGGATTAAAGACTGCTATTTCTTTGAGAAAACAAATTTTACCTTATACTTTTGGTCGTTCAGCATTAAAACGATTCAATAAAGCAGATGTTAACATTGTTGAAAGATTAATCAATAAATCAATGCATTTTGGAAAAAAATATGCCAAGAACACTGGTAGAATGACTGGTAAAAAAACTAAATTAATTAAAACTGTAAAAACTGCTTTTGAAATTATTGAATTAAAAACAGGACAGCACCCTGTTCAAGTTTTAGTTAAAGCAATTGAATTTTCTGCTCCAACTGAAGATACTACTAGAATTGTTTATGGTGGTACTACATATCACGTATCAGTTGATGTTGCTCCAATCAGAAGAGTTGATATGGCTTTAAAATTTATTGCTGATTCAGTTAAAGAGGCAACATTTTCTAATCCTAAACCAATTGAAGAACATTTGGCTGAACAATTAATTCTTGCAGCGAATAATGATTCTAGTTCTCCTTCTGTTAAGAAGAGACATGAGTTGGAACGCATTGCTCAAGCATCAAGATAGTTGTTTTATTTTAGAAATTTTTTAGGTAGCCCGAGGCAGATTCGAACTGCCGTCCCCGCCTATCCACTCTTGAGATCCAGAGGGCAGAATCCTTGACCACTAGACTATCGGGCTACTGAAATAAATCCTAGTGATTTGGCATATATTCATTTGTTGTAATTATTTTAACCTGACTTCATGAATTGCTGTTGCATAATCGCATGTTGCTTTTAATCGCATGTAAGGAATTAATCTATAATGAATTGAATAGATCTTTCCTTCTTTTCTGATAATTTCTTTCCGCATTAGCGATACTAATCCTCTTGATGGAATATTTATTGAAATATTTTTTTCATTACATACTTTTTCACGTTTTTCTTGAAATTGTTTTAATGAAAATGCTACATCATTGGCTTGTAAAATTAAGGGCCAAATTATTTCACTCCATACCCATCTTCTATTTTCTGTGGCTGAGGCATATTTTCCTTTTTCACTCAACATTAATAACATCTGAAAAAGATGTTATAACTTAATAGTTGTCTCAAAAAGAAATTGTAGAATCATTAGATTTGTTGGAAAAAGATTGGGATGTTGATCCAATTATTCGAAAATTTGTATTAGGTAAAATTACGGATATTTCTGATTATGCAATTAAAGTCAAGGATGTTGTTTTTCATGTTCCTTATTTGAATTCTGAAAAAAAATATATCCTGTGGAAATGTTTTTGGCCTGACTGTCATAATTGCTGTGACAGACAAGGAAGATTGCCACTAACTTCTGATGATTTAATTACAATTGGTAAGGGTTTAAAATACAAAAGTACATCAGAATTTATTAAAAAAGAAACTCTTACTGTAACATATCAGGAACCTGGACCATCAGGCCAAATGACTACCATGACTACAATCAACCTCAAAAGAAAGACAGACGAGACTACAGAAGAAGATGGAACTCATATTTCGTGTAGATTCTTAGATGACAAGGGTGGATGCAGCATGCATCCTGATAGACCTGGAGTTTGCTATCTCTATCCGTTTGCAAGTTGGTTAGAAAATGAAAAGGGAAAGGCACGAGTTCATGCAACGTATCAGTTCACTGGTGATTGTCCTGGCTTTTACTTGGCGGAAAATTTAGATCAAATGAAAGATGAATTAAAAGCATACTCTGCTACAATCTATGACTATAACATGGCATCAAATAGAACCAATCGTGAAGGATTTGGTTCTGTAAGTTTTAGTTAAGCTTTTGCAACTTTCATCAAATCTACAATTTTGATATTCATTCCAAATCTGTCTTCATATTTTTTCATGTAAAGAAATATTGCAATGAAGTCTGGTAATGCTTTGAGGAAACTAAAGTTTTTCTGAATCTTTGCATGTACAAAATTAAACACTTTGGCATATACTTTGTAATGTCTTTCTACTGCTTTCTCATATGCTTTGAAATCATGCATGTTTTCTAAAAATATCTCAACACATTGCATTGATGGGATAATTCCTTCACCTAACAATGCATAAACAGTTCCTATTGATTCTCCCACTCCAACTACTTTTCCGAAATAATATGGCTTACATTTATCAGGTGTTGCCAATCTAATTGGACGTCCCTTTGTTTGAAGGACTTTACCTCCGTGTTTTTTTAAGAAATCATCTGTTGCTTTCATGTGTTGTTTATTGTAATCTCCAGCTCCAATATGGGCCCATTTCTCACCCAGCGGAAAATACCAAAAGTAGCCTGACATTCCAGGAAATGGTTCAATGTAAAAGTCATCATATGGAACCTTGTCCTCGTATTCCACTTTGTATTCATATGTTGGCAAAAAGAAATCTTCTTTTAATTTTGGCAAGTATACTCTGTGAAATCCTGTACAATCAACTATCATGTCATATTCTTTTTCTAGTTCTTCTACTGATGGTGGAGCACCGTAAATTACCTTTGAATCTTTAATAAAATCTTTGATTAGTGCTAGTTTGTTATATGTACATAGTCCTTTTAGTCCAATGTCAAATTTCACGTCGTCATTCATTTTGACATGCATATTTTTGCCATCATGAATTAGAAAATCATTAAAATCTCTTCCTGTTTTTTTACAAAATTCTGTTAATATTGGTTTTATTGTTCCCCATGCGCAAATAGAATCATGTTTTTCTTCAATCATTCTTTCATATCCTACAATTTCATGTTCTGAATTCTTTAATCTGGCCATAAGATAAGAGCCTGCTACTCCCATTCCCATTACTGCAATCTTCAAGATGATTTCAGTGAATTTGAGGTGTAATAAATAGACTATCTGAATTTGTTTATGTAAATTCTCAATAGTAGAAAAAGATAGTACGAGTTAAATAATAAAATTACATAATATGTTCAGAAAAGGTGAGTCTTTCGTCTGAATACGACCATTTCAGACCTTAAGACAAGTCGCTGTCATCAGGATAACTATAGTTACTGATCTTAAGTGGTGAGCTGTCATCAGTGCTGTTTGGTATTGATCTTAAGCTCAGTTACCTTTTCATTCAATTAAATTTGGGATTTTTTTTGGTTATTCCATGAATACTTTTGATGCCATAAAGACTCGACGAGCTATTAAGAACTTTGATAGTTCATACAAAATGTCACCTGAAGACATCAAAGTACTCCAAGAATTGACAATTTTATCTCCGACTAGCTATAACCAGCAAAACTGGAGGTTTGTGTATGTGACTGATCAGACAGTTAAAGATAAGATATCAAAAGCTTCTCGTGATCAGGCCCAACCTCGAGACGGCTCTTTAGTAATTGTTCTTTGTGGAAATCTTAGCGCATGGAAAGAAGAACCACTACGTTACTGGAGAAACCATCCTGTAGAAAAACAAGAACTAGTAAAAAATTCCCTTATTCGAAAATATGAAAACAGCCCAGAAAGTAGACGTGATGAGGCAATGCGTTCTTGTGGTTTTGCGGCTCAAACCATCATGCTTACGGCACGCCAGATGGGTCTTGACTCTTGTCCGATGGTTGGTTTTGAGTATGATGAACTAGCTGATATTATACAATTACCAAAAGATCACATGATTGTCATGATGGTAGTGGTTGGTAAAAGACTAAAGGATGCAGCAGAGCGTGGTGGGCAATTATCTCTAGATGAGGTATTTTTTGAGAATCATTTCTAAGCGTATGATGTTTTAGAATTATGTGCGTTTATTATCTAAGATATTTTTACTGTGACATGATTGTGGGTGAGGCAATTAAGAAGACACTGTATCTAATCCCGACTAAATGTGACTTTAGAGAATTCTAATTGACAATATCTGCTATGATTCTAGGCTTGAATGCTAGTCGATGATTTAGAAAATCTGTTCTATGCATATTTGAAAACTTGGACTAAAAGTAATGTTGAAATTCTTGTTATTCTGAATAAAATAAAATAGATTTTAAATTCCAATACGCTTAAGTTTCTAATCCTTGCAGAAATTCTATGACTGATGATGAAAAATGAAAATTGTGTGTAAATGGTGTAATGTTTCAAAAACTTGTCATATTGTCAGTCAAGAAATTACTGACCATCATGGAAGCTATGGGATAGATAGTGTTATGATGGCAAAAGTTAAAATCCACAAGCATTTCAAAGGAAAAAACTATTGCAAAGGCTCAGATAGAGCAATTACTATTCCTCTGGATGAAGTATCAAAATACAATGAAAAAATAAGGATCTGAATTAAATGAAATCCCTGATAATAATTTCTATATTTTTAATTGGATTTATTTCTATAAACATTATTTCATATGCTTTTGCAGGAGTTTTTGATGAGCCGACATTAAACGTTAAAGACTTGATTGTTGAAGAATATGTGTCGGATCTGTGTTGTATGATAACTACAATGACATTTGTTGGAGATGATATTTTATTTTTACAAAAAAGTGATGGTCAAGTTCGTTTAATTCAAAACGGAATATTGCAATCTGAATCTGTACTTGATGTAAATGTAAATTCTGAGGGGGAAAAAGGGATGCTTGGAATCACTAGCGTTGGATCATCTGTTTATCTTTATTTTACAGAATCTAAAAAAGATGGAGGTGATGCATTGGGCAATAGAATTTACAAGTATGATTGGGATGGAGAAAAGTTAATCGATCCTATCCTTCTTGAAGAACTTCCTTCTAGTGTTTCTCATAATGGGGGAGCAATGGTTGTAGGATTAGATGATCAAGTATATGCAGTGATTGGGGATACTTTACGATATGCACTTTTACAGAACAAGCCCATAGAATGGCTGGAAGGCACTGATATTGATTTTAAAGATAACGGTGTGATTCTAGAACTAGAAACAGAAAAACCGTATTTTGCTATGGGTATTCGAAATAGTTTTGGACTGGCAATTGATCCTGTAACTGGGAATTTATGGGCAACTGAAAACGGGGATGATGATTTTGATGAAATCAATTTAGTTCCTGAGAAATTTAATAGTGGATGGATAGTCATTATGGGTCCTGCAACAGAGGCAGAACTGGAAGAACTTCCTGGTTATGAGGATTATGCGTATGATGATCCAAAATTTACTTGGGAAAAAGTTGTGGCGCCAACAGGATTAACTTTTGCTCAATTTCATGAAATTGATGATTATTACAATTCTCTTTTTGTAGGGGATTGTAATACTGGAAATCTTTACAGATTTGAATTAAATGAAAATCGAGACGGTTTTGAATTTTCTAGTGATTTTCTTCAAGACAATATGGTAAACAAAAATGAAACAATGGATGAAATTATAATCGGAACTGGATTTGGCTGTATCACCGACATTGAAAGAGGTCCGGATGGGTTTCTTTATGTGGTGTCATTAAGTGAGAGTACGATTTACAGAATATTGCCAGCAAATACAGTTGACGCTGCTGATTCTGAAGGTGGAGGCTGTCTTGTTGCAACGGCCACCTATGGTTCAGAGTTGGCACCACAAGTACAACAATTACGTGTAATTCGAGATAATTTCCTACTCCAAACAGAATCTGGTACTAGTTTCATGGGTATATTCAACGATTTCTACTATTCATTTTCTCCTGTGATGGCAGATTATGAAAGAGAAAATCCAGTATTTCGTGAAATGGTAAAGATTGTAATTACTCCAATGATTTCTAGTTTGTCGATTTTGAATTATGTTGATATGGATTCAGAAAGTTCAGTGTTGGTATACGGGATTAGTCTGATTATACTTAATGGAATGATGTATGTTGGAATTCCACTACTTGCAATTATGAGGATTAGAAAATGAGTGAGTCTGATAAAGAATCAGATAGATATGAAATAATATCTATTGAATCAAAAATTAGAGAGGGAATTTTTCATAAAGTCATTAAAAATTTGAAAAGCGGAAAAGCTGTTTCCTGTTCTTGCAAATGTTGGAGCAAAGGAAACAAGCCTTGTGTAGGTATGAGGACCGTTGGCTATGATGATTAATGGATTCTAAACTCTTCAAATGATTTTTATCCTTTTAGAAATGTTGTTCTTTGTGGGCTCGATGGGAATCGAAGACCCGTCAGGTCCCCATCTAAAAATAAAGAACCTCTAAACTCTTGTGTTATTTTTCAGTATTTGCTGTTATCTTTTTTAATTCAGAAAGAATCAAAACCAGTATTTCTTTTTCACTTAATTTCAAAAGTTCTACTGTTTCCTCTTCGGTAAATTTAATTTCTTCATTTATTTTTTCATATATTTTAAGATCTACCATGTATAATGCTGTTATAGTCGTTGATTAAAACTTTCATAATTTTATGTAAGATTGTTTTATTAAAGTCTGGGATTTGCAATAGCCAAGAATTTATTCAATGAAGGATAATTTGACGATGATATTTTATTTCGTAAAGACCCAGTTTATTCAATCAAAATTGCAGGCTTGAAAGGCCTTGCATGCCTTGCTTTCCCTTTTGGATCATAAATGTCGCTATCTGATTCTGAACACACTGTAATGCCAACTCCAAATTCTTTTTTGCCAATACCGACTAGTTCAGATTTTAAAAATTCTTTTTCATCAAAGCCTTCAGATCCAAGCTTCATACTTTTGATCTCCTCAGACTCTGAATGCAAATCTTTGATTACTTTTTGGATATAGTCGGGCATTTTTTTAGCCTCTGTAGTTTCAGGATCTGCAATTATCTCTTTCATTACCACTCCCATATTGTTTTGTCCGCCTACCATTATACTCAATATCTTGCGATAGACTTTGGATTTCATTAAGTCCGAATTTACGTAGATTATGATTTTTTTTGGAGTAATTTTTGTGACTTTGAGAATGTTTGCAATATCCTCAATGGTACTTTTGAGTAAATTCTCTGATTGAATTGCAGTAGCATTAATTTCGTCTTTAGAATGTGCAGGCCACGCTGATTTCGATACTTGGTCATCATTTCCAAGATTCTTCCATATTTCCTCAGATATGTGTGGTGCAAATGGGGACAGCATTGCAACTCGAGCAGAATTTATTTTATATAAAATCCCTGAAACATCTTCTCTATCTTTTGCTTGCACTCGTTTGTTGTACCAGCTCAAATCTGATTCAAATGAAAATAATATCTCATGCAATCCTTCCCTTAATCTCATCTTTTCAAGGGATTCTGTGACTGTGCCAATCATACTCTGAGTTTTTGATAAAATCCATCTATCTTCTGCTTGTAATTCTGAGATCGTGTTATTTTTGAGCCCAGAGCATTCTTGTAATAATGATTCTAGTTTGTTTTGGATGCCAAATACTGATTCCATGTTAAAATCAGCATCTTGTAGTAATTCGGCTGATGATATTATTGCTAATCTAATTGGATCCGCCCCATGGTCTCTAATTGCGGTTCGTAATGGGATGATATTTCCCATACTCTTGCTCATTTTAGCTCCGTCCATCATTACACTTCCATTGACTACAATTTCTTGTGGCCATAATTTTTTCTCAAATATTGCGACGTGGTTTAATACAAAAAATGACAAATGATTCTGAACCAAATCTCTGCCTGAATGTCTTGAATCAACTGGATAGAAATATTGGAATTCTTTTTTCATTGTGTTGATGATGTCCTCTGATAACTTTGATGTACTAGCAGCTAGTTTCATATCTCCTTTATCTAACAGAATGTAATCAAATAATTCTCGAGTTAAATTCTGAGGAGATATAGTTTCGTCATTTACAAATCGTGAAATTGTATAATATGCCATGTAAATCACACTATCTGATAGTGATTCTACAATCCAGTCCTTATCCCATGGAAGTTTAGTTCCTAAACCTTGCTGTCTTGCGCATGCTCGCTCGTGTAACCACTCTATCACTTCTTTGAATTCTGTTTCTATGTTGCTCGGTAGAATGTTCATCTCATCAAAACAATTACGAGCAAGTTCCTTCCATTCTTCGTCTCCGTAATTCAAAAACCATTGATTGTTCAATATTTTTACAACACATTCTGCTCCACATCTGCAATGTACTGGATAATTTTCAAGGACTGGAAACTTTTCTAGGGTGTTATTCTCTTGAAGCCATGTCCTAATTTTGTCTCGTCCAAATTGTACTTTCTCATTGTTGAATTCTCCACATTTGTCATTTAACTTGCCGTCTGTGAATTCTTTAAGGTATAATTCCTTTGTGGCCTCTTCTAGTTTTTCATCTGTTTGGTCTGAGACTCCCAATTTTTCACAAATCTGTTTTGCAGGGTATTCTCCATATCCTTCAGTAATTATAATCGGAATGGGCTCGATTTTTGAGGTTAATTTGTAATTTTTAGCCTTCAAGTCCATCAATGCCTGGTAATCTTTTGGCGCATGAGCCGGAACTGACATTACCAATCCAGTACCCATGCTAGGCTCTACAAAGTCAGCAGGCAATACTGGAATTTCTCGTCCATCATGATTGATGGCACGTTGTCCAATAATTTCATTACCTGCAATGTCTCCTATCACTTTTACTTGTTTTTCAAAGAATTCAATTTTGTATGCACATTCTTCAGAAATAATCCATGTTTCGTTATCTACTTCTACTTTTTTGTATGTAACATTTGGGTTAGCCCAAAGATTTGTAATTCCAAAAATTGTTTCAGGTCGCAGTGTTGTCACTGGGAAAATAAATTCACCAAGCTTGAATTTGATCAAGAAATTCTTTTCATCAATTTTTGGCTCTACATCGCCCATTGTATCGTGTTGGGAAACTGGATTTTGATCCTTTGGACACCATCCGACTGGATGGCTACCTTGAATGATTCTGCCATTTTCTTTTAGTGTTGTAATTTGCCATTCGATAAATTTTTGATAACCTGGAACGATGGTAGTAAACTCTCGTCTCCAATCAATTGAATAACCCATCTCAATCATTCCTGATTTTATCTCTTCATGGAAATAGTCTGCAATCTTTATTGGTTCAACAAATGTTTTGATGTCTTCTTCGGGAACATGGTATACATTTCGTAATCCGTCAAGAATCTCTTTTTCTCCTTTCTCAATCCTTTTGGCCATCCCTAACACTGGGGTTCCAGTGTAATGGAATCCCATTGGGAATAATACGTTGTACCCTTGCATTCTATAAAATCTCGCATGAACGTCAGCCAGCGTGTATGTTCTACCGTGTCCTATGTGTTGTGGAGAGTTGGGATACGGATATGCAACTGTAATGAATTTTTTTGGTTTCTCATTTGGATTTGTCTCAAATTCTTTTGATTTGGCCCATACGTTTCGCCATTTAGTTTCTATTTCGTTCCAATTAATTGTCATAACATTATCCTAAAATCATTGATTTTGCTTTG
>CAJQMY010000001.1 GCA_905479565.1 uncultured Candidatus Nitrosopumilus sp. | reverse complement strand
AAGCAAAACTATTCTTTACAATATGATGACTGGTAAGATTGAGATTACAATTGATGTAATTATTCATGCAACTGAAGATATTGCAAAAATTTTTGAATCTTTTGAAGAGATCTTAGATCTGAAAGAAGAGTGTTTCACAATTGAAAAGATTGAGGGCTACTATGAAAATCCAATAATATTGTTAAATACAAAAATTGTGAAAAAACAGGCTCAAAATTTTATGAATAAATTAGTGAGATTGTTATCAGTTGAACAAATTAACGATTTAATTGAAGAAATTAACGAAAGAACAATAGACTCGAAGTTTCACATGAGAATAGATAAACAAGAATTAATCAAAGGAAACATAGCAATAAGAGAAAAAGATACGATAAAAATGAAAATCCATACTCCAATTTACAACAAAAAGGACACTGTAAAGATATTTACAAAAATTTTTGAAATTGTCAACTAGATTAAATAGTAATAATAGAACCATACAATTTGGGAATGAGGAAACATTAGCCGCTCCAGTCTGAGCGAAAGCTTTGAAGACGCCGCGACGAACCGACCCCTTTTATCGATCAATAATTTTGAGTTATTGATTTTGTAGACTATTTGATGGTATTATTTTAAATATCGATAGACAAACCCCAATGTCGTGGCAGATTATGATGTTATAATTGCAGGAGGAGGTCTTGCGGGTACAATTACAGCACAAGCCATTTCTCACTATTCAAAACAAAATTTGAAAATCTTAGTTGTTGACAGAAATACAGAATTTTTACCAGGTAGAAAATCATTAGCTGGATGGGTATGCGGAGATGCATGTTCCAAAGAAGCAGTTGATTTTATGACAGAGAGAATCAAAGTTGAATGGACTAAACCAGAAATTGAACATGACGTAAAAGGAGTCATGGCATTCTCACCAGATAAAGAAACTTCAATTCCTTTTGACGGTGACGGATTTATGTTAAATCGTCAAAAATTACCAGAAATTCAAAATGAAAGATGTAAAAAAATGGGAATTGAATTTGAGTACGAAATTAATCTTACAGGTCTAATTTACGAAGGACAACAAGCCGTAGGAATTCAAGGTGTGGATAACAAAACAAAACAACCGTTTAAAAAAACATCAAAAATTGTAATTGATGCAACAGGAGTTACATCCATGCTTAGAAATGGACTCCAAAATTCTACCAAAGTTGAAAAAAGAATTGATAGACGAGATTTAGAATCAACTGGAAGATACATCATGCATTTTGAAAAAGGTCAAAATGATCTTACAGAGTTTGATCCAGATTATTGTATTATTCATTTAGATCAAGACATTGCACCTGGAGGATATGGATGGGTATTTCCAAAAGGAGATACTAAAGTTAATATCGGTTTAGGAGTTGAAAAATCTCTTTTAGATAAAAGAAACAGAAGATTAGGTAAAAAAGATAATGTTGAGTCATTGATGAAAGAATATCTATACAGAAATACTGCAATTAAAAATGCAAAATTATCAGAAGAATCTCAAGACATTAACAATAATTCAGGAGTATTCCAAGTTTCAGTTAGAAGACAAAACGATTGTATGGTTTCAGGAGGGTATGTGATGGTAGGAGATTCAGCATGGATGCCAAAACCAATTGATGCCGGAGGCATAGGGCCAGCTTTGATTGCAGGCACAATTTTAGGAAATAACGTAGCTCAAGCATTAGAAGCAAATGATGTTTCCGAAGCAGGTCTATGGCAATATAATTTAGATTACATCAAAGAGTATGGATACAAAACTGCAGGTCTTGAACTCTTCAGACGATTAATACAACAAATGTCTAATGAGCAAATTAGTTATGGAATGAAACATTTTTTGGGCAAACTTGATGCCGAATCAATTAGTAAAGGTGAACATCCAGACTTTTCAGGATTAGGAAAGATTGGAATGATAATTAGAGGTGCAATGAATAAAACAGTTGCAGATGGTCTCAGATATACTTCTAAAGAAAACCAATGGTTAGTAGAGCATTACAATAACTATCCAAAAGATCCATCAGGATTTGGTGAATGGAACAAAACATTGCACCAAAGATTAGAGGAAGCATTTACAAAAATAGAAGCATTTGATTCTTAGATCTAATATTAAATATTGTTTAAATCAATGAAAACATACTTTGGAAGAAGCACAATATCTTGACTGGAATAATTCAATTCAAATTCTAAACAAGGCATATGAAGCAGGTCTTTTTGTGCTCATAATAGGTCCAAAAGGAACTGGAAAAACATCTCTAGTTAGAGATTTTGCCAAAAATAAAAATATCAATTTAGACTCCATCAATTTTAGTTTAAGGACCAGAGAGAGCCATTTGGTAGGTACTAAAACACTAACAGATGGAACAGTCAGTTTTGATGAAGGTCTGTTAATTAAATCAATGAAGAGTGGAGATATTCTATACCTAGATGAAATTAATTCAGCAGAAGCAGATGTTTTACTTAGATTAGATGAAGCATTAGATGACAGACGTCAAATTGTCTTAAAAGAATCAACAGATGAAGTTATCAAGGCAAAAGAGAATTGGTTTGTAGTTTCAACAATTAATCCATTATCACATAGCGGAACAAAAGAATTACCACCACAATTATTAAGCAGATTTCCAGTACGAATCAGATTAGAATACCCTCCAGAGAATATAGAATTGGAAATTATAAAAAAATATGCTTCAGGAAATCATGAATCAGAAATGATTCAAGCAATTAAACTAGCAAATACATTAAGACAAGCTGCTGCAGTTGAGGAATTATTTTATTCACCAAGCCTAAGGGAAACAATTGCTTTTGCCAAATTATTAGATAAAGGAATGGCAGCAAAAGAAGTAGCTGAAATCATTTTTGGTAACGTCTATACACAATGGGGAGATATAGAGTATCAAAAGGTAAACGACATCATAACTTCAATGTTTGGAAATTAAATGCAGTCAATTCAATTACAAAATGATTCTTTAATTGAAATAGCGACTTTTCTTGTTAGAAGATGGTCTGAAAAAGAAAATATCATTGTAGAAATTTCTGATAAAACAGAAACCAAAACACGTCTAAAAGAAAACAAAGTAATCTTGACTCCAATGGAAAAACGAATTGGAAATGATTTTCAAAAATATCGTCAATTTAGAACATCACTATGGTATGAATCCATGAGAATAAAATATTGTAAAAAAATCCTCAGTAATGATCATGCATTTGGATTTATTCTTAATACAATAGAGACTCAAAGGATTGAAAAATTAGGAAGAAAAATTTGGAAAGGTATGGATGAAGAAATTATTTTCAATTATACGTACATGCTAGTATCAAGACCACAATTACACACAGTATACGGAAAGGCAAGGATTGTAGAAGCATTTTATCAGTATTTCACATTTGGAGCATTGAAAGGCGAAATTCAATCAAGTAATTTTGAAAAGATAAAAAAAGCATCAATTTTTGCCAAATCAATCGTTGATCAAGCAAACAAAGAAAAACAAGATACTAATTGGATTGAAAAAAATGTTAGTCAAATTATAAAAATATTAGATATTGATTCTCTTCTAACAATTCCAGTTTCTTTGCCTTTTATGAAAGCTGGAATGGCGTTATCAGAAGAAGAATTACTAAAAGTGCTTAAAATAATTTCTAAAAATAAAGAAAGGGATTTAGGTACTATTGATCCAAAATCGGTGATCAGAGGAGAGGATGTTTATGATGAATACAAAGTACTGTTAGATGAAAATAAAAAAACTGAAAATAATGGACTAGCAACAGAAACAATAGGAATTCAAATTCCATCAACAAGAAATGTAGATGAAACAAAAATCTATGACATGAGTTTGATTAATGGATTAAAGACAAAATTCAAAGAATGGAAAACAGGTTGGAAAGAACAACATCTTAATTCAGGAGATGAATTCGATGAAGAAAACTACGTTGAAGGTAATGAACCATTTTTTACAGATATTAAAAAATCTATTAAAACAAAAATCGTAATTCTATTAGATCACTCATCCAGCATTGCATCAGATGCAATTGAATACAAAAAAGCAACTCTAGCATTATGTGAAGTGCTATCTTTTCTCAAAGTGAAATTTGCAGTATATGCTTTTAGTACCGAAAATAGATCAATGGTTTGTTGGTCAATTAAACCAGAAAATATAAAATGGAATAGTATAACTGCAAAAAGATTAACACAAATTGTCGCTAACGGTTCAACACCATTAGCGGAAGTTTACGACAAAATGTTTCCAATTTTACAATCAAAGAGACCGGATATTTTTTTGACATTAACTGATGGAGAACCATCAGATCCTGATGCAGTAAGAAATATGAGTAAATCTTTCAAAAATTTAGGAATTAGTATGGTAGCTTTAGGACTAGGCCCAAATACAATTAGAGCCACTACCATAGCAAACAATCTCAAGTATCTAGGATATGAAAAAATCATGGCAGTTAGCAGGCTAAAAGATATTCCAAACAAGGTTATCAGTATTTTAAATGTGTAAAGTAAAATCAAAAATGAATCAATTTCAAACAATACCAGATATTTTATATGAGCAAAAAATCTACTGCATCTAGAGAAAATATGTCTGAAACGAATTTTGATAAACCATTACTTGAAAAATTTGAGCAAGAAATTTGGAGTAAAATTCCTCACTTAGAAGAAAACAAAGTGGTCAATGCGACACCACTCATTGATCTAACAAGTGATTTTAAGGAATGCGCAAAAAATCTTTACAAATTAGATATTTCAAATTTAGATTTGAAAATATATGGGAAATTTGATGCTAACCTAGTATCAGGCTCAATCAAAATTAGACCTGCCATTCACATAATGCATGATGCAATTAAAACTGGAAAATTAAAAAGTAATCAAACAATTATTGAAGCAACATCAGGGAATTTTGGAATTGCACTTGGACAAATGTCAAAACTTGGATTGACTGTTGTGTCACTTGTTTCAAGAAAATTACAAGAAGGAGTCTTTAAAGAATTAAGAGATGAAAATATTCGCATAATGGATTTAGATATGGATATTTGTCCGGCTCCAGGAGTGAAAGATAGTGATGCGGATGCATTAAAAGCAAAAGCAACGGCAGTAAACATTCGATCTCAATTAGCAGAGTTGGGTTTTGATCCTACAATTTATGATAAATCCATTTCTGAAGTCGAAATACTATTGGCAGCACAAGATATAATCAATTTAGCTAAATTACTTTCAAAAATGTATGGATGCTTTTGCCCAGAACAATATGATAATGAATTAAACATTCAAGCTCACGAAACAATTACGGCAGTAGAAATTGATCAGCAATTACATGAAAATGAAGACTCACTAGAAGATTATAGAATTGTATGTTCATTTGGAACAGGTGGGACATCTGGGGGATTAAGTAAATACATGAATGAAAAATATGGCAAGAAAGCAATTCATGTAGTATTTCCAATTCCAGGTCAAGATGTAGCAGGAATTAGAACAAAAGCAAAGGCAGATGGATTAAAGTTGTACAATCCAGATGCATATGCAGCTCAACATGAAGTTGATTTTGGACAGGCAAAGCACTTACTCAAATTCTTTGTAGACAAAGGTCACGATATTGGTGAGAGTACTGCATTGGCCCTATATTCTGTTTTAGAAATGCTCAGTAATGGAGATAAAGGTAAATTTGTAGTGGTAGTTGCTGATGGTATTGAAAAATATAGGAAAAATCTAGAAGCAATGTCAAACAATCAACGTATGCAAGTATCATTAGATGAAGCATCATCAAGCGTACAAGATTATGATAAAATAATATGGGTTCATACATCATATACTCCAAAAGAGGAAGGAATTGAAATGATTGCTAAATCCTTAGGAGTGAATAAAGAAAAAATTGCAATACCTAAAGCCACTACAATTAATCAATTGTTATCTACACAGCAAATTCCTGAGGAATTAAGTAAAGATCTGGAGGGTTCTAAAGGTAAATCATTATTAATTTGTATGGCTGGAAATACATCATTGATGACTGCTCAAGTACTTGCAAGTAAAGGCATAGCAACTGAAAGTTTGAATGGTGGCATAACAAATTTGCCAGAAGGGCAAGGTAAAAACCCAGGTCAATATATCAAAGCAGCAACCGAATAACAGATTTGAAATGTCTTTCAGTTTCACAACCGTTTGCCGATTTAATTATTTCAGGAAAAAAGACCATTGAGTTAAGAAATTGGAATACGAAATTTCGCGGAGAGTTTTTAATTCATTCTCCATTAAAAATCAGGACAGAAGATTCCATAAGATTAAAGATTAATAAAAAATTTATCACAGGTGCAATTATTGGCAAAGCCCAAATATATGATGTTAAAAAATATAACTCATTAAAAGAAATTAAATCAGATCAAAAATTTCATTTTGCATCAAAAAAATTTCAGACCAAAATATTTGGTTTTATGTTAAAAAATGCCAAACCGTTACGAATTCCAATTCCGTGTAAAGGTCAATTAAGAATATTTGACGTAAACATTCCAAAAATAAAAATCAAAAATAAAGAAATTGTATCAGACATCATTGATGAAGAATATCGTTATCAATGGATTGGGCATCATTAGAAAAATAGAAAAAATTTGACTAGTATATATAAAGGTCATATATAAAGTCCCACGTTATGCCTCAAACCAAGCCTATTGTTAGTGTTGAAAACGTTGTGGCATCAGCATCAGTAGACCAAAAGATTGATCTTATTGAAATTACTAAAAAATTTCCAGACACTGAATATCATCCAGAACAATTTCCGGGACTTGTATTTAGATTAACAAAACCCAAAACTGCAACTCTGATTTTTAGAACTGGAAAAATGGTATGTACTGGAGCAAAATCCGAAGAGATGTCAATTAAAGCTGTCAATACAGTTGTTCAAAAATTAAGAAAAAATAAAGTTAAAATAAAAAAAGATGCAGTGATTACAATTCAAAATATAGTCGCATCAATAAATTTGGGCGGAAAAATTCATTTAGAAAAAGCGGCTCGAACATTAGCTAGAAGTATGTATGAACCTGAACAATTTCCAGGACTTATTCATAGAATGTTAGATCCAAAAACAGTATTATTGTTATTTGCATCAGGAAAATTAGTATGCACTGGAGCAAAAAAGGAATCAGATGTTTATCGTTCAGTACACAATGTACATGCACTATTAGAAGAAAAGTCTCTAATGATTTATGATCAATAATTTTTGATTGAACAAAATTGACTAAAGATATTTTTGAGTATGAAAAAATTAAATTAACTCCTGAACAAGGTTTCAATTTGGTTGGGATAGATTATTTTGCAGAACCTGGAAATCAGTTGTATCTGGTAGAACATTTTGAAATGTATCAAGATGCTCTAAATGCAAAAAAAGATCGAAAGATTCAGGATGAATATTTTCTTCTTTACAAAGGGACAGGAAATGAATATTTCTGTAGATAGATCAGAAAAATCATAGAACTTTACTAATTTTTACACAATCTCTTATCATTTAGTTAGAAAATCTGGAAATAATGCCTGATGAAACAAGGGATTTAATTGATACACTATATGAAAAAGAAAATCCAAACCAAACTCAACAAATAGCTAAACAAATTAATCATAAAAGTCCAAAAGCAAAATACCATATTTTTGATGAATCTGAGTTTGCACGAGGAAGAGAGGTACTAGGCGATCTTATTATACATGGTATGACAGCCTCAGGGGGTACAGATATTGACTGGTTAATTGAACATAGAGGGGGATTCATCATTTTGGAATTCAAGGGATTTCATAATGACAAAATCAACATAGCAAAAGGGCAAATGATAGCATATGAGAAACTACATGAAAAATTAAACATGGCAACAAAATGTTATCTGTACATTGTTGGATGTGACGATATCAATTTTTCTAACCTAGATTCAACAGTATGGATTTTTGAAATGAATCAATGGAAATCAGGTGCAATACCAAAGAATACCACTGATATCTATGAAAAGAATACAGGTAAACAAAACAAATTCATCGTTTATCGTGAATATATGAGTGAGATTAGTGTAAAAAAATTACGAGATTTAGTTGATTCGCATTGGGAAGAATTTGAATAAATTATATATTAAATGAAAATGTGTCAGATTTTGTTTCTTTACCATCATCTACTATAATTGTATAAGTGCCAGATTTTTCCCATCCTGAACCTCCTGCAATCGCTAAAGTTGAAAATCGTCCATCATTTTTTATCGATACTTGTTCTGCCCACACAAGTTCATTATTTTGATTCTTTATTGAAAGATTCACAACTCCCGTAGAAGTGGATGCCCCACTAATTGAAATCAAATCTTTTTTGTTATATGACTCTAAATCAGTTTGAATAGATAGTGGAAATGAAGTATTATCAGATGGAGTATTAATTATAGTTCCAGTTGAAAAACCATTGAAAGAAACTGCTGCAATAATCATTACTAAAGCTAATCCACCAATACCAAACATAATTTTTTTATTTTTTGATTTTGAATATGATGTTTGAGATACTTCAGTTTGAAAGGATTGAGTTTGCGGAATAGATTGAATTTCAGATATAGGTACATCAGGAACAGATGGTTTTTCTGCAATTGAAGGAGTTGGAATAAATTCAGGCTTTCGTCCTAGATGTTTTTCAGCTAATTGCCGTACATAATTTCGCTCATAATTACTGATGACTTCATTATTTTCACATGCTCTACAAATTTGCTTTAAAATTCTATCATCTCCAAAATCCTCATCCAAAAGAGCTTTTACGTCATCCAATAATGAATCTGTCATGCATATTTTCTCTCAAATTGATTATTTATGAATATATGTCAGATAGCTATGATACATAAATTTTTTGAGCTTGTATTATGACTGTCCTAATGTAATCCTTAGCAGTTGAATCAGTAACACCCATTTGCTTTGCTCTTTGGTACAGATCAACTTCTTTAGGATTTAGCATATAGCACTTCAAAAGATAATTGAGTCTATGAGATCTTTTTTCATCACTTTTCATGATTGTATTTTTATCAGATACTAAAAAAGATCAGGGGATTATGACATAACCAACTACCCATAGTATCATAAAATTTAAATAAAAACATATGATCTTTTTTAAGCAATACCAAAAAACGAATTGAGGCAACTGTTCAAGCAACCAAAATTGGACCAGTAACTGAAGCAATAAATGATATTGCTGGCGAATTCACCATTCTAGAAGGTAGAGGTTCTGAATCCAAACAAGAAATGAGATCTGGAAGAGGAACAGGTACAATTACGGCAGAATACAACCAAGTTACAACTGTTAGTACAATTGTAGATGACTCAGACGTAGAGAAAATTTCAACAGCAATTGTCGATGCAGATTTTACAGGCAAAGGTGGGGTGGAATTATTATTGTATCCAGCGTAAATAGCGTTCTGAATATTGTATCTAAAAAGAGGAGTTCTGAAGCCATCTAATCATTTTCTTTTATCAAAATTATAGAATACGTGAATTAATGTAAATTAAACTATTGAGAGGCGGGTGAATAAGCCACTCAAAATGGTATCCCTTTGGGGAACATGTTTTTGAAGGGATGGTATCGTGTGATAGTTTAAGTATAAAAATAAAAGATTTTGAAGATTATTGTTGACCTTCAATTCCCATTAAAGTTAGTGTTGATCTAATTTTTGGAATTTTTCTAATTTTCCATGTGATAATCTCTCTAAGTGTTTCTACTTGACTTGATTCTACTTTAGCCAGAATATCGTACGCACCAAAGGTACCATTTACTTCAGCAACACCCTCAATAGATTTTAATTCTGAAATAACTGATTCTTCAGAACCTAGCTCACAGTTTATGAGAACATAAGCTCTTGCCAATTATGATCTGACCCCCATTTTCATACATAAAATGAGCTCTTGAAATATATAAGAATAATTCATTTTACTTAAAAATTTGATATAAAATTGAATCGCATCATAAACAAATGTTAAGATATTTTAATTAGTTTAAAATATATCTAAGATGAAAAATATGCATCATTCATAATTTTTTCAAGTTCTTGGATATTTTTTGAAAGAGTGATTTTTGAACGCAACTTAGAGCCTCCTTTCATACCCTTTGTGAATCTCATTGCTTGCCCCTTGATATTTGCAAATTTAATTTTATATTGATTTGTAAGATGCAAATAATCAAAAAAAGAATCCAATCTATCCTTGAATGAATATTCCTTATAAGAATTGGTTTTTAAATAATCATTTATTTGTTCAAATAAAAATGGATTACCCATTGCCCCCCTACCAATCATCACATAATCACAATCAGTATGATCAATCATAGTTTTAGCATCCTCAGGAGTAGTAATATCACCATTTCCAACAATTGGAATACTAGAAATTTGTTTTAATTCTTTGATTAAATCCCAATCAGCAGTTCCAGAATATCCTTGACTAACAGTTCGGGGATGAAATGTGATCATTTCAATTCCCTCATCTTCAGCAATTTCTGCTACATCTCGAAAAAGGAATTTACTTGCATCTGTAACTCCTGAACGAATTTTTAAAGTGACAGGTTTTTTTACAGCATTTACAAGAGTGCTAAAAATTTGTTGTGTCAGATTAACTTCTTGTAACAATGCCCCTCCTGCCATTTGTGAAGTAATGTGGGGAGCAGGGCAACCCATATTGTAATCAATTATATCAAAATAGGGTTCTACAATTTTTGCGGCTTTTTCTAATGCAAAGAGATTAGATCCAAATAATTGGATTGAAAGGGGACGCTCATCATCAGAATATTCAATGAATTCTTGAATTGTTTTCATTTTTTCTTTGAGCTGACTTTCTTTTGCAATAATACTATGAATATTTGTAAATTCTGTTACAACTAATCCAGCACCCATTTTTTTACATTGTAAACGAAGTGCAGGATCACTTACGCCCGCCATAGGTGCCAAAAACACCCTAGTAGAGAATTTTGGAAGCATATTCAAACTTTACAAACTGAATATATTTATCATTCAAAAAGATATCAGAGAATTCTATTAATTGTCAGGGCAGCCGTCATGATCTCTGTCACCATCATAGTCCTCAGGATCAAGAGGACAAAGATCATCATCGTTGATTATATCATCTAGATCATCGTCATGGACAAATCTTTGTTGTTCAGGTGCAGTGTCTGGGCAACCGTCATGATCATTGTATTTATTCCAAGTTTCAGAATTTGTAGGACATGAATCAATTGCATCATGATAACCATCACCATCAGCATCAGGTCTTGTTGTGTTTGTAGACTCTGCCGCCAATACATCATGGCAGCCGTCCCAATCTAAGTATCCATTAAAGGTTTCTTGCTCATCAATGCATTGATCCCATCTATCATCTATTCCGTCGCCGTCAGCATCAGCAAAAAGGTATGATGACGTAACAGAGCCAGTTGTATCTGGACAGCCGTCCTCATCTTGGTAAAAGTTGTAAATCTCAGGATCTAACGGACATGCATCAGAGATGTCTACAATACCGTCTTGATCAGAATCTAAAGTAAAGCTAAATTTATCTGGACAGCCGTCCTCATCTTCAAATCCATTGAATATCTCAGGTTGAGTAGGACAAAAATCTAGATTATCAAGAATACCATCACTGTCAGTATCACTTACAAGTTTGTTATCAAATAGTGCATCTGGACAGCCGTCCTCATCTTGGAATTTATTGTAAGTTTCTCTAGATTCAGGACATTGATCTAAATTATCAGGAATACCATCACTGTCAGTATCTCCAAATGAGTCATACGTAATTGTATCGGGACAGCCATCTTCATCTTGGAATTTGTTATATCTTTCAGCTAGTGTAGGGCATAAATCAAATTCATCTGGAATTTCATCATAGTCAATATCAGATAATGCAGATTTTGAGAATCCGGGTGTATCGGGACAGCCGTCATGGTCTAGGTAATCATTATAGTTTTCTGGCTCGTCAATGCATTGATCCCATCTATCATCTATTCCGTCGCCGTCAGCATCAACAAAAAGGTATGATGACGTAACAGAGCCAGTTGTATCTGGACAGCCGTCCTCATCGTGGTAAAAGTTGTAAATTTCAGGCTGTAATGGACATGCGTCATTAATATTTAAAAGTCCATCCATATCCGAATCAAGCGAGGAGTCATTATTATCTGGACAGCCGTCATCGTCAGAAATCCCATTATATGTTTCTGGTTGGTTTGGACAGTGGTCTAGATTATCAAGAATACCATCACCGTCAGTATCACTTACAAGTTTGTTATCAAATAGTGCATCTGGACAGCCGTCCTCATCTTGAATATTATTGTAAGTTTCTTTTAGAGTTGGACAATCATCAATGTTATCCTTAACTCCATCACGATCAACATCACCGGTAAAAGCAAATTCGATTTCATCTGGACAGCCGTCCTCATCTTGATACTTGTTAAAATTTTCTCGTTCTAACGGACATATATCAATTGAATTAAGAATACCATCATAGTCTGAATCAATCAGACTATCTGAAAACGAACCAGGTACATCTGGACAGCCGTCATGGTCTAGGTAATCATTATAGTTTTCTGGCTCGTCAATGCATTGATCCCATCTATCCTCAATGCCATCACCGTCAGTATCTGGAAATGTGTATTGCGAAGTGGTTGAATCTACACGGTCAGGGCAACCGTCCTCATCCATATGTCTATTGTAAGTTTCAGCTAAAATAGGACATTTATCAAGATAATCTGGAATACCGTCAAAATCACTATCAGTGTCAGAGTCATTATCTGGACAGCCGTCTTCATCATCAATGCCATTGAAAGTTTCTAGTTGGTTTGGACAGTGATCTGAATTATCATAAATACCGTCGCCGTCAGTATCAAATGCAAATATGTTATCGGCGATGTAATCTGGACAGCCGTCTTCATCTTGGAATTTATTGTAAGTTTCTTTAACAAGAGGGCATTGATCTAAATTATCATAAATACCATCATTGTCCGAATCATCAATTGTTTGATAATCTACACTGTCAGGGCAACCGTCCTCATCTTGGAATTTATTGTATCTTTCAGCCAAAGTAGAACATTCATCTAAATCATCTGGAATGCCGTCATAATCAGCATCAGGATCTTCTAAAGAAGTAACACCTGGAATATCAGGGCAACCGTCATGGTCTAGGTAATCATTATAGTTTTCTGGCTCGTCAATGCATTGATCCCATCTATCCTCAATGCCATCACCGTCAGTATCTGGAAATGTGTATTGCGAAGTGATTGAATCTACACTGTCAGGGCAACCGTCCTCATCTTGATAGAAATTGTAAGTTTCAGGTTCTAATGGACATGCATCATTGACATTCAGAAGTCCATCCATATCCGAATCAAGCGAGGAGTCATTATTATCTGGACAGCCGTCATCGTCAGAAATCCCATTATATGTTTCTGGTTGGTTTGGACAGTGGTCTAGATTATCATAAATACCGTCGCCGTCAGTATCAAATGCAAATCTGTTATCGGCTATGTAATCTGGACAGCCGTCTAGATCCAGATAAAAGTTGTAAGTTTCAGGACTGAAAGGGCAGGAATCATTTGAATCATAAATACCGTCGCCGTCAGCATCTATAATTATTTTAAATTGTAATACATCAGGGCAGCCGTCAGTATCTTGGAATTTATTATAATTTTCTCGTTCTAACGGACATTCATCTAAATCATCTGGAATGCCGTCATAATCAGCATCAGGATCTTCTAAAGAAGTAACACCTGGAATATCAGGACAGCCGTCATGGTCTAGGTAATCATTATAGTTTTCTGGCTCGTCAATGCATTGATCCCATCTATCCTCAATGCCATCACCGTCAGTATCTGGAAATGTGTATTGCGAAGTGATTGAATCTACACTGTCAGGGCAACCG